>RGBY01000107.1 GCA_009919445.1 Planctomycetia bacterium | reverse complement strand
AGCATGGCGTCGAGGTACACCTTGTCGAGTTGTCGGGAAGCGTCGAAATCATGGTGTCGCTGGGGGTGGCCGATGCGGTGGTTGATCTGGTTGAAACCGGCAGCACCCTGGCGGCCAACAGGCTGCGGGTGCTTGAGGAAATCGGCCGCTATGAGACAGTGCTGGTGCAGAACAGCAACGTGGTTGACCCAGCAATGGCCGATCGCATTGTACGGCGGCTGGAAGGTGTGGTGATCGCCCGCGCCTGGTCGTTACTGGAATACAACGTCCCACGCAGCCGCTTGGCAGAAGCTGAGGCAATCACGCCGGGCTTCAATTCACCGACGATCAGCGCACTGGAAGATGCGGAATGGTGTTCGGTGCGAGCCATGGTGCGGCGGAAGGAATCCCACGGCATTATGGAGCGGCTTGAGGCTATAGGTGCTTCAGCCATCATTGAAACCCAGATTGCCAACTGCCGGCTCTAAGAGAGGGCCGGCAGAGGGCCGTCGCATTCGCTCTCTGCCATTGGCTTATTCAAGCGATCCAGCAATAAGTCGGCCGCCTCGGAGAGTGGCAGTGACATGGGTGTCAGGAGCAAACACCGCAGCAGTCGCGGACGCGGCAGTGGTGGGAGCGACCTCTGGGCGGAGCACCACGAGATCGGCTGGACGGCCGGGGGCAAGGAAGCCCGTCGTACGGTCGAAGCCAAGGCCCCAGGCCGCATTGACGGTCGTCATCGTGAGTGCCTGTTCGGGGCTAATCAGCCCGGCGTTAATCAGACAGGTTGCCTCAGCCCGAATGGAGAGATCGGGGTTTGAGCCACGGCCATCTGTACCGAGGCAGACCCGGATTCCTGCATTTAGGAAATCGGCCAGCGGTGGCAGTCGGCCAGCCAGAGCCTGCGTGGTTCGCGGGCAGACGGCAATGGCAAGCCGCTGCCGGTGACGCTGGAGGCGGGCCCAGGCCAGCCGATCGCTGGGAAGGTGCGTGCCATGCACGATTAGCCCACGGTCAGCCCGGGCCAGCAGTGAGATCCAGTCAGCCGTGGTAGCCAACCTTGGCGGTGTTGTGGGCCAGACTCCCAACGAGTCAAACAGTTGCCGGAAGCGGCCCGATTGCAGCTCGAGAAATTCCTGCTCGTCCTCCGATTCGGCCAGGTGCATGGCCAGCGGCACCAGTTTCCGATGCCCCCCGGCGGTGCTGGTGAGCGAGTGAAGGTGGCGGGCCGTAGCCAGTGCCCAGCGGCCCGTAGGCCACTGGGTTGAATAGGGAGCATGCGGTGAGAGTCCTGGGGCGAAGCCGGCTTGGGCGAGCCTCTGGATGTCGCGACGGGCAGTCGCCACCGCGGCTGGCGTAACCCCAGGACATACCGGGGCAAGGCCGAGGACCTCTTGGAAGATGCGGAGTCGAGGGCCGGCCTGCAGGGCATGAAGATCTGCCCCGGCGGGAACAGTGGTGGCAATCTCGCCCACGGCGACCACCCCCGCCTCAGCTGATTCAGCCAGGCCACGATGGACAGCCAATTCCCGCGTGCCTGCGGGCTGACGTCGCCGCCAGTCGATGACTTGTTCGATCCAGTCTGGGAGCCCGCCGGTGGTGTCGAACGGCGATTGGCAGTCAGAAAACTCGAGGTGGGTGTGAGCATTAACAAAGCCCGCTGTCACGACCGCGTCTTCAAGGTCAACAAACTGCTGCCCATGCTGCCGCGGAGGCCATTGCCCAAAGGCGTGGAGCCGTCCCCGCTTGACCTGGAGCCAGGCATGCTCAACCGGGGGACCGACAACCGGAAGTAGCCAACGGGTTTTCAGCCAGAGGTCACCCCACCGATGGGTTGCCGGAGAGACTGAGCCCCGGATGGATCGGCTCATGGTGCTGCTGACAAGATCGGCAGTTGGGTGGTGCTCACCGGAGTCGGCAGAGGCACGCCCGGTTCGGGCGCGTCATCGACCAGTTCATAAAACACATTTCGACGGCGGGGAATCCAGCCGAGTTCCGAAATGGACGAACGCATTTCTTCCAGGGTGAGGTGATGGACGGTTCCGGCAGCACTCACAACATTTTCCTCAAGCATGAGGCTCCCCATGTCGTTGGCGCCGAAAAGAAGGGCAAGTTGGCCAATCTCTCGGCCCTGGGTGACCCAACTCGATTGGATGTTGGGGAAGTTGTCGAGGTAGAGCCGGGCAACCGCCTGGGTCTTGAGATATTCAAAGGAGCCAGCGGGTGGAATGTCATCCATCTCGGTGTTGTCTGGCTGGAACGACCAGCAGATGAAGGCGGTGAACCCGCCCGTTTCATCCTGGACCTGCCGCAGCCGTTCAAGGTGCTCAACACGCTCGGCCAGGGTTTCGATGTGGCCAAACATCATCGTTGCCGTGCTTTTGCCCCCCAAGGCATGCCACTGTCGGTTGACTTCCAGCCAGTCGTCGGTCAGGGCCTTGCCACGGGTCATTGCCTTGCGGACGCGGTCAACCAAGATTTCTCCACCACCACCGGGAAGAGATCCGAGGCCAGCAGCCGCCAGACGTTCGAGAATCTCAGGCAGGGGACGCTTGGCGACTTTGGTCAGGTGATGGAGTTCGGGGGGGGAAAAGCCATGCACGTTGATCTGTGGGAAACGCTCCTTGATGTCGCGGAGCAAATCCTCATACCACTCAAGCGTCAGAGTGGGGTGCATGCCGCCCTGCAGCAAGATTTGGTCGCCACCAATCGCGACTGTTTCGGCAATTTTCTGGTAGAGCGTGTCGCGGTCGAGGACATAGCCTTCAGGGTGTTTGGGGCCTCGGTAGAACGCACAGAAATCACAGACTGCAGTGCAGACGTTGGTGTAGTTGATGTTCCGGTCGATGTTGTAGGTGCGGTATGGCTCTGGATGGAGCCGCATTGTGACGGCGTGGGCTGCCCGTCCGAGCCTGGCGAGTTCGTTTGACTCAAGCAGGCGAACCGCGTCGGTCGCTGTAAGTCGGGCGTCACCAGCCGCAACAGCATCAAGAACCTGATTGAGGTGAGCGTCCATCAAGGCGTACCGGAGGCAAAAGGAATCGATGAAGAGAAGGCCTGGCGAAGGCTGCAGCCTGCTGGTGCAAGGTTGAGGCGTGTGGCTTTTTCCTGAAACAACTGCAGTCCGCGGCGTTCTGCGTCGCCGAGATCATAGTGGAGATTATCTTGGAGGTAGTCGAGGCACTGCGGCACCGTCAAATGGTGAGGCCCTGCCTCAGCAGCCGCAATGGCGGCCAGGTTGGCGCGGCCGCGTTCTCTGGCAGCGTCAAGTCGGTTAGCCAGTCCTTCGCTTGCGAAGCCGGGGCGGGCTGCCCAAACCGCAAAGACGAACGGGAGCCCTGTCCAGCGGTACCACTCATCACCAAGATCCCAGACGGCCTGGAAGCCACCGCCAGTGGGTGCAATGGCCCGATCACCAATCAGGAGAACGGCATCAGCATCAGTGGCAGCGGCGTTTGCCTGCAGGGGGAGGGTCTCAAGTTCTGGGTCGAGTCCAAACCGCTCGTGCAACAAGATGCGAGTCAGGGCCACGCTTGTTCGAGACCCTTCATCCACAGCCAGCCGGCGGGTTCGCTCGGGGCGTGTCCGAAAGAAGAGCCGGACACTCATCACGGGGCCACGGCAGGCGATGCAAGACTTTGAAACGATGCGATACGCGTTCTGCTGGGCAGATAGCCCGCGAAAAAGTTCGATGGAAGGTATCAGTGCGACATCGAGTTCGCCAGCTGCCAGGCGGTCAGCGAGTCGACTCGGCAGGTCAAAGTCGAGATTCCCGCTCAGCCCATAGATAAGGGGCCTAGTGTTCAGGTACTGGACGGCACCGATTCGAACGTGTGTAGGGTGTCCCGAGGCTGGAGAGGCCGCGGCGTTTCTGGACGGCAACGGTGGCTCTGGAACGTGAAACATACCCAGGTTTCAATCAGGAACGGATTGCAGTAACGGCATGACCTTTGGTGGCACTTCTCTATTCTCAGAATAGACCATCGTCGCGATTCGGCCACTGGAGGCTATCCAGCGGTGAAAAAGCACTCCATGCCAATGTTTTTCGGCACAAATGTGCAGCCTGAAACGGCAATTATTGAAGACTGATTATGAGCGGCGATTCGAGACGCCGAGCAGGCCCCAAGAGCGTTCAGGGCTCAAACCGTCGAAAAGCACGAATGCCCAGGAGCAGTGGCACAAACGTCGCCGTCAGGCCCAGGAGGACCACGAGTCCGAGGCTGAGCATGATTCCAGTCTGGCTGCCGACCAGGCCAATCAGATTTTTTTCCGGGACGACGCCGAGTGTTCGTCGCATGAGATCCAGGTGACTTGGCAGGGCGACCAGCAAGACAACGCCAATGATGAACAGGGCGCTGACAACAAGGCTGAGCGTGCCTCCAAAGCCAGCCGCAATTTTGGCAGGAGATGATTCCCGCAGATTAGGCATACGAGCACCCAGACCAACGGCAATTCCCGAGAGGCCGCTGCAGAGCATGGTGCAGCAGATGAGATGAATCACCAGCGTCTGCCTGGGGATGCCCAGCATCGAGTCGCTGAGGGTAATCAGACCGAGGCAAGGCAGAATGCCACCACAGAAGGCGAATAGAAACTTCGACCAGACAATGTGATCGCGGTGCACGGGGAGGAGACCGAGAATCCAGAACCGTCTTCCCTCAAGGCTAATTGATGGAAAGACGAATCGCGTTGTGAACGTGGAGAGAATCAGCCCAACCACGGCTAGGTTGAGGTAGCCAATGATCGACGCATAGGCATAGGTGTAGGTGAACGAGCGAAGGTTCAGGAAGTAAAGGGTGAGGAGTCCGAAAAAGATCAGGAACTGCGACCACTGAGTCGCATCTCGGCGGAAAATCTGGAGGTCTTTTACCAGTAACAGACGCAGTGGACCGCCCCAGCGGGAGCCACTGCGAGCCAGTAGTTCATCAAGCCAGAGCCGAGCGTGCCGCTTTCGCTGAGGTGTCTCTGATTGCAGGTGGCTGTATCCGACGCGATACGTCAGCTGGGCAACCCAGCCAGCCAGCAGGTTTGCCAGCAGGGCATTGGCAACGAGCAGGCCAAGAAATTTCATTGCTTCCACTGAACTCGCCCAGGTCTGGTCGGCCGTTTCACCTCGCAGGGCCGCATCGAGCAGCCCCGAGGAGAGCCACCAGCTTGGCAGGAAGACCTGCTCCGTGAGCGTGAGCTGGGAAAGCGTCTCTTCAAACCAGGTGGTCGTCAGGGTTTCTGCCTCGGCCGCATTCAGAGCCGACCAGACCCTCCAGATGGCGCCGAGCAGGACGATCGTGATTGAGATGGTGACCGCGTGGATCCGCAGGCGTGGCAGGCCAGCCACCACGAGCATGCAGATGATGCTGCCCAGAGCTGCGGGAATCACAACAAACGAAATCATGAACGGCAGCAGCATGGCGTAATAGCTCCAGGGAGCATCACGCACCAAGCCGTAGGCAATAAGCATGGGGCTGCCGAGCAGTATGAATCCCCAGCTGGAAAACCAAAAAGCCTCCTGGAACTTGTGGCCGTAAATCGCCGCACTTCGGAGGGGGCAGGTGAGCAGCAGCTTGGCCTCCTCTGAGGTGTAGAGGCCTCCATACATGAGGATGCCAGTCGAAAAGACCATCATCACCATCAGTGCAGAAAAGAAACTATTGAAGAGCAGCGAGATCACTTCTGCGTGCATCGAGTCGATGAAGGTGAATGCTTCAAAAAACAGCCCAAACAAGGCGGCCCAAAAGATGGCACTGAGCAGGCCAACCAGGCCCAGCCGCAGGCGGGCCTCGCGGAACATGGTGCCAATGGTATGTCCAGCCACGGTCAGTCTCAGCCACAGCAGAAGTCGTCCTTCCTGCTCGTGTGTGAGGGGGTGCATGTCGCCGGGGAGAGGTCGGTCGTTGGCCATGGAAGGGCGTTAGTCCAGCGTGTTTTCTTGCAGGATTGTCTTGGCAGAGGTGAGTTCGAGATAGAGGTGTTCGAGACTCGTTGACTCGATGGCCATCTGCTCACGGAGTTCGTCGACGGTGCCAAGAAATCGCAGGTGTCCACGCACCATGATGCCCATCCGATCGGCCATTTCCTCAGCCATGGCCAGCGTGTGGGTCGACATAAACACGGTCATGCCCTCGGCTGTTCTGGCTTTCAGAAGGTCTTTGACGATGCGGACACTGTGAGGGTCGAGACCAACCATCGGCTCATCCAGCACCATGACATCGGGGTCGTGAATGAAGGCAGCGGCGAAAACCAGCCGTTGTTTCATGCCGAGCGAATAGTTTTCAGCGAGATCATCTGCAAACTCGTGCAGTTCAAAGCACTCGATCTCTCGCTCGATCCGTTTTTCGGCCAAGTGACGGGGAATGCCGTACATGTTGGCAATGAATCGCAGGAACTCCCGCGCTGTCAGTTTGTCGTAAAGGCAGGGTTCGTCGGGAACATAGCCGAGGTGCAGATGGGCGGCCCGGGTGTCGGTCACCAGGTCATGGCCAGAGACGCGAACATAGCCTTGTGAGGGCCGCAGTAGGCCAACCAGCATTTTGATGGTTGTCGTCTTGCCCGCACCATTAGGACCAAGCAAGGCAAAAAGCTCCCCCCGGGGGATGGCCAGACTGAAGTCTTCCACGGCGGTTTTGCTGCCATAGTGTCGGGTGACGTGATCAAATTCGATCATGGAGAATGTCCGAGGAGAGGAGGGGTGGCGCTGGCTAACGCAGGCTCGTTACTTGTTCTTGCCTGTCGTAGCGGTGGCAGAGCTCGGGCCCGAAGAACTGCCGAGCGGGTCGAAGCCACTGAAACGATCATCATGGTCGACCAGCCGGCTGGTCAGTGAGGTGGCTACGTCGTCAGGGCAGCGGACAAACTGAAGTTTTGAGCCGAGGATCATCGACTCATGGCGGAGTACGCGGCCGCGGGGATCCACCCACATCTGACTCCGTGGTGGATGATGAACACCAGGAGAATCTCGGTAGCAGACAATGTCGGCGGTTACCGTCTCGTCGCCGTATTGAACCTGCTTGTGGCCATCTACGGTGGCGTACATCATGACCAGCGGCTTCGCGCTGGGCCTCAGCGGACTGAGGACCGGGACCACCCAGCGGCGGCCCTGATACAGCCCAGGCATGGTGGCCTGCGGCGAGAGTTCATCGCCGAGGGCGATTTCTCCCGGCAAGAATCGGCTGGCTTCATAAGCGACGCCACCGGCTCGCAGCGAAACAGTCACGTGATTATCACCAGCGATTGTTCCTTCCAGCCGTGCTTTCTGGTCAGAATTCGGAATCTGCACAACCGATTGGAAGTGTCGGAGGTTGCCACGGGCATCGATCTGCATCCGACTCGCAGCCTCGAGTGAAATGGCGGGATAGGCTGCCAGAGCATTGCCAATCACGAGACGTGTCCAAGAGGGAACGATCTCCGCGACGGGAAGATCGTCGAGCCCGAGTATCGAGCGAACGACCATGCCACCGCTGGGAGTCGGTTCAGCCAGGCTGACTGCTGTGCCCACAACCGTGTCATTGAGCATGATGGTCCAGGCGACTGGCAGCGGCTCATGGCCCTCCGTGTAGAGGGCTTGGTAGCCCGGCGGATCACCCGGCGTGAGAGTCGGCATGATCTTGGCGAAAAAGAGCCAGCCGTTGGCGAGGCAGGCACAGCCAAGAATGAGCATCGTGACAAGCGACCGCTGCATGCAAAACACCCCGGCGTTATTTCGAAATTAGCGAGGACGCCCTCAGCCATCCTCAAACAGCCATCTCCAAACTTGTTGCTGTCGAGTGTAGCGGTTGGCGTTGTTTCCCGAAACAATCTGCATGCGTGGGGGCTCGGCGATCTCTGCCTGGGAAATTTGTCCGGTGGCTGGAAAACCAAAGCCGGCCGCGGCGGATGCCTCGTCGGCTTTCCCAGCCAGGTCTGGCGGACGAAGAACCTTCTGCGGAAACGTGAAAAAACCACTTTTTAGAATGGGTTTTTCGGGAGGGAGGAAACGGAATTGCCAAATCGTGGGGTGA
>RGBY01000106.1 GCA_009919445.1 Planctomycetia bacterium | reverse complement strand
TTTTTGTTGTTGCGCGAGATCGGCTGCACCACGCTACAGCCGAGGGTGATGGTCACGACGCCGATGACCGCGCCGCCTTTTCTTCCAGCCCCGACATACCAAAGCGGCCCGCCAAGGTCGTCTCTACCTGCTCGAGGGTCAGCCCCCGGCAGGCCAGCAGGACAAGGGCGTGATAGAAAAGATCGGCTGCCTCAGCCACGACCCGCTCATCAGACTCAGTGGCAGCCGCCTCGACCAGTTCGCCGGCCTCCTCGGTCACCTTCTTGCTAATTTTCGGCACACCACCGGCTAAGAGCTGGCTGGTGTAGGATCGTTCGGTACTGGCGGCCTTCCGGGCCGCAATAATGCCCTCGAGCTGCTCCAGGATTTCACCGACACGTCGCTCCATTAAACCCGCGCTCCAAACCGCTTTTCTCGTGATGGTGCCCTGCGGGCGCTCTGCCCACCGGCCCTCCAACTCTACCACGCCACCAGAACGTTCCCGAAACCGCCCCTCCAATGCCCGTTTCAGCCCCAATTCTCGGTGAAGACTGCCTCATCCTCACCGGCCCGACGGCAACTGGCAAGACAGCTGTAGCGGTTCGGATGGCCCAGCGTCTCGAGGCCGAGATCCTGAGCGTCGACTCGATTGCGGTCTACCAGGGCCTCGATATCGGCTCAGCCAAGCCCACCGCCAGCGAGCAGGCCGCCGTTCGACACCACCTTATTGATCTCGTCAGTCCGATGACGCCCTTTTCTGTCGCCGACTGGCTGGCAGCCGCAGCACGTGCCGTGTCTGATTGCCGGCGTCGGGGCCGACGCATTCTGTTGGTTGGTGGCACGCCGCTCTACCTCCGCTGTCTCCGTGATGGCCTCGATGACCTCCCAGCCAGCGACGAAACACTGCGGACCAGGCTTGTCGCCGAGGCAGCCACCAAGGGCAGCGGGCCACTGCATGAGCGACTAGCAGCAGCCGATCCTCTCCGCGCCGCCAAGATTCATCCCAATGACACCAAGCGGATCATCCGCAGCCTGGAGGTGCTTGAGGCAACCCACCAGGTTCAGCCGCAAACCTGGTCGTCTACTGACCGGCCTCTTTTCCCCTGCCCGCTGATGGTGCTCGACACCCCCCGGAGGCTGCTTAACGAACGGATTGACCGGCGTGTCGATGCCATGTTCGCCCGCGGTCTTCTCGAGGAGACCGCAGCTGCCGAAGCCGCAGGGGGAATCGGTCAGGTGGCCGCCCAGGCGGCAGGTTATGCCGAAGCCCGTGATTGCCTGCAGGGCCGCATCAGCCAGGCTGAGGCAGTCAGTCGCACAAAACAAAGAACTCGTCAGCTCGCAAAGCGCCAACGCACGTGGCTACGCAGCTTTCCAGACGCAATCTGGGTCACGGGGTGACCGCAACCACGATTCTCTCAGCGGCTGCCTGCCACCAGGACGTCTGCAAGCAGCGCTGCTGCGCAAATTCCGTGCCAAAGGCTTTCAGATGCTAGCACCTGATCTGCTAGCACAAGACCTTGTGGTGGCAGTATTGCTTCACCACAAAATCGTAAAAATCCTTGTCTTGATTTTGCAGGGCGCTATCTTCACCGCCGTTGCGTTCGAGACTGTCGCTCAAGGATGGGTGGCACGACCGCATATCAGTGTTGCTTGACAAAGGACTTTTCATGGCAGCCAAACCGGTAATCGGCATCAATATGGACTTCCGCCCCAGCCGCAAGGAACATGCGGCCCTCTCGTTTGTGGCGGCTGGCTACTACGACAACATCATCCAGTCGGGAGGAATTCCCGTCATTCTTCCTCCCCTGGAGGACGAAGAGGATCTGATGCGTCTGCTCGACACCCTCGATGGCGTCGTGCTCATCGGCGGTGCCGATCTCGATCCACGACGGGATGGCTACATGCCGCATCCAGCAGTGCGGCCGCTGGACGAACGCCGCGAAGACTTTGACCGAATGCTCGCCAAGCATGTCTGTGCCCGCCACATGCCCGTGCTGGCCATTGGTTGCGGCATGCAATTACTCAACATCACCGAGGGTGGAACGCTGTTTCTCCATCTCCCGGAAGATCAGCCACAAACCATCCCCCATAAAGATCTTCTTGACCCAGCTCACCGACATGGGCTTCTGGTTGAGCCCGATTCAGCGATGGAGCGGGTCTATGGCGATGGTGAAATCCGCGTCAACAGCATGCACCATATGGCCATCGACGATCTGGCCACTGGCTTCCGGGTCACCGCCCGCTCACCCGACGGGGTCATTGAGGCCATCGAAAGCCAGACCGAGGGCTGGTTCGCGATTGGCACCCAGTTTCATCCTGAGGCTGAGTCTGCCTCCGCTCTCGATGCCAAGATCTTTGAGGAATTCATCGTCGGCATCACGGGTGAGGTGCCGGCCATGCGACTGGTCGCCTAGCAGTCACAGAAATCTTTTTGCAGCTCAGCCCGCCGGCCACTTCCAGGTGACCGGCGGGCTTTTTTGTGCCGCCAGCTCCTCGCCAAAAGTTTTCTGATGACAAGAACCAGGGCACCATTGCCCTGCTATGCCGCGGCCGTTGCAATCGGAACAACCAGTTCCCCTCTCTCTAACCGCGATGACTCCCTTTTCCGCACCTGCCCCGAGAGCATGGTGAATAATTCAACGGACGACGACTGTCCGCGAGACTCCGCCACGCCGTGAACAATCGGCATCGTGGCTGGCGACCATCGCAACCACCTTGGCTTCCGCGTGCTCCCTCATGCTGACTGACTACGACCTCCACCTGCTTGGCGAAGGCCGACACTGGAAGAGTTACGAGAAACTCGGTGCTCACCTTCAGCAGGCCGCTGGGGTGGCTGGGGTTTCCTTTGCCGTCTGGGCCCCGAACGCCCAGGCGGTCAGCGTGATTGGCGAATTCAACGGCTGGGATGGCCAGCGGCATCAGATGCGGAAACTGATTCCCTCAGGCATCTGGGAACTGTTTGTTCCAGGCGTTCCTGCTGGGGCCAGCTACAAGTACCGTGTGCAGACTGACGAGGGCGTCACCGACCGCGCCGACCCCTACGGCTTTGCGGCTGAAGTGCCACCGCAAAATGCCTCGCGGGTGACGGATCTCACAGGGTATCACTGGCAGGATGCTGACTGGCTAGAACAACGTGGACGCAAAGATTGGCTTGCCGAGCCGATTTCGATCTACGAAGTGCATCTAGGCAGCTGGCGGCGGCCAGGAGATGAACCGGCGCGTTGGCTGACCTACGCCGATCTTCAGCGTGAATTGGTCCCTTACTGCGTTGAGATGGGATTTACCCATGTCGAGTTCCTGCCTCCCACCGAGCACCCACTTTCTGCCAGCTGGGGCTACCAGACCATCGGCATGTTCGCCGCGACCAGCCGATTCGGCTCACCGCAGGATCTCATGGCCCTCATCGACAGCCTGCATCAGGCTGGAATTGGCGTCATCATCGACTGGGTTCCTGCCCACTTCCCCAAGGATCAGCACGGGCTGAGGCGGTTTGACGGGACAGCACTCTACGAACACGAAGACCCGCGACAGGGAGAACACCCCGACTGGGGCACGCTCATCTTCAACTACGGTCGCAACGAGGTCGCCAACTATCTGATCTCATCGGCGCTCTTTTGGCTTGACCACTACCACATCGATGGGCTGCGGGTCGATGCGGTCGCCTCAATGCTCTATCTCGATTACAGCCGCAATGAGGGCGAGTGGCTCCCCAACTGCTTCGGCGGCAGAGAAAACCTTGAGGCGATTGAGTTCCTCAAGCAATTCAACATTCAGGTTCACCACCACTTTCCTGGTGTCCTTACCATTGCCGAGGAGTCAACCGCCTGGCCAGGAGTCTCACGGCCAACCTACACCGGCGGCCTTGGCTTCAGCCTGAAATGGAACATGGGCTGGATGAATGACACCCTGCGGTACATGCGGCACGACCCGATCCACCGCAAGTATCACCACGATGAATTGACCTTCAGCCTCATCTATGCGTTTCATGAAAACTTCGTCTTGCCGCTTTCACACGACGAGGTCGTTCACGGCAAGGGGTCTCTGATCGAACAGATGCCAGGAGACCGCTGGCAGAAATTTGCCAACCTCCGCCTGCTCTACGCGATGATGTGGTGCCACCCGGGCAAAAAACTTCTCTTCATGGGAGGTGAATTCGGCCAATGGGCGGAATGGAACTTTGACGAAAGCCTGCAGTGGCATCTCTTGGAACACGAGGACCATCGGGGACTATCACGGTCGGTAGCCGACCTCAACCAGATGCTCCAAGCCGAACCGGCCCTGCATGAAATCGATTTTGAAGGCCGTGGCTTTGAGTGGATCGACTGCAATAACTGGCAAGAGAGCGTGCTTGCTTTCGTCCGCCGCGGGGCAACCCCGACAGACCAGCTGATCGTCATCTGCAACTTCACCCCAGTACCGCGGCCTCACTACCGAGTCGGCGTGCCACTGGCGACCGAGTACACAGAGCGCTTCAACAGCGATGCCACTCCCTACGGTGGCAGCGGCGTCGTCAATCAAGGCCCCCTGCCCGCTCAGCCCGTGCCACACCATGGCCGACCGCAGTCGGTCGTGCTGACCGTCCCGCCGCTGGCCGCTCTTGTGCTGAAACCGATCGTGGCGTCTCCGCGATGACTCGCCGAAGGCTTCTTAGCGTGCTGGCCGGGGGTCACGTTTCCAGGTAAGCCCAGCCTGGGTTTCGAGGCCATCAATCCAATCGGTAAAGACCTCGGCAAAGGCCTGCTGTGCGACCATGGCAATTCTGCGTTGGTCGCCTTGGGTTTCGGAGAATCGCTCCCGCAACTCGGCCTCAGCCGGCTCATGGGCAATGACCCGCAGGGCATAGCAGAAGGTCTGTGGCTCGTTGAAGGCGGTTGCCCCGGCACCGGCTGGTGTGGTGAAGACAGCCTGCATGAGAGCCTCTCCCGGCATGACAAGGCCATTGGGTGACGAAAGCAGTGGCGGTGCACCAAATCCGGCCGCCCCTTCGGTCAACCAGGTAAAGGGGCCAACCGTCAGCACCTGCTCTGCAGCTTCTTCCCCGACCACATCCCCGACCACATCCTTGAGCGATTTTTCTCCAGCCGTGGCCACAAGCTCAGCCGCTCGTTTCTCTGCCTGAGGTCTGGCGGCAACAATTCGCCAGGCTTTTTCAACCGTCTCCCGGGCCTCAGCAAAGGTTGGCACACGCTCTTCGCGATCATCTTGCTTCCAGGAGAAGTAGCGGTTCCCCTCGGCATCTCGTGAGGTGATGGGCCGCAGGGCAATCCCCCCTTCACCAAAGATCATCTCGACCCAACGCTGCTGCCGGATACCAAACCGGCTGCCAGGATCAGGCACAAACTCAAAACTGCTGCCAATGCCTCCGGCGGCCACAGCTGCCGGCGCTGCAATCCAATCAGACTCAGCAGCGACCAGCCCCTGCTTGGCGGCAATTTTCTCGATGTCTGGGGCGGCCGGCTCGGCCGTTCCGTCCTGGCCACGTGCCAGCCAGACAGCCCGGTCTTCAGCGTACGCGGTCAGATCAGCGGCTAATGCCGAAAAGACAGCATCGATGCGGGCGGTGGCCCGCTCACTGGTGAGTTGCTGCCGAATCTGATCGGCCACCTCTTCAAGCGGCTGAAAGGTCATCTCTGGCGGAGGGGCTGGCGTTGCCGCATCCTTCGCCTCAGCCGGAGCGGCAGCCGCTTTTTCGGCTTCGGGTGCCGGCGGCTCCTCGGCCACCTGCTCAGTCGACGGCTCCGCGGACTCTTTAGCAACGGCCGAAGTCTCAGTCGGCTCGGTGCCGTCGCCAGCATCCTGCAGCGCCACCGGCATCACCCTGAGCCGACCGCGAGAGGCAGCCCCACTGTCCGTTGCGGCAGGGGATTCGGCCGCTGGGCTGGACTCTTCGGCATCGGCTTCAGCTGCGGCAGGCTCGGCTGACTCAGCATCCGCGGCGGGGGCCTCTGAGTTGCCTGGGCTCTCTTGGGCACCCGCTTCCGGTGTCTCGGCTGGGGGCTCCGCTGTTGTGGCCGGCTTGCTACTGCGGAATCGAGTCTCTTTATTTGCCTCGTAATACGCCTTCACATCCGCATCGGTAATGGTCTTGGCCGCCTCTTCCTCAAACTTCTTCTGCTCTGCCATCAAGGAGGCATAGCGGATGCGATGCGGCTCCTTAAACCCTGGGTCAGGGCTTCGCGCGACCGGCAGGCTGTCTTTGTAGCGTTCAAAAAATGTTCGTAATTCAGACTCAGCCGGCGCCGGCACCGACACGGCAAAGTCTTCGACAGCCACCGGGAAGGCCTCGACCGTGGCAGCCTGCTCAAGCCGCTTGTAGAAATCCCACCGCCAGCCGGGGGGATCGCCGGAAAACCCTGTCTGGAACAGAAGCAACATGTTGCGGGCCACGAGTGCAGTCCGCAACGATTCAAAGAGATCGCCTGCCGAAACCGGAGACCGTCCGTACCGAAGGCTGGCAATCATCGCGTCAAACTGGTTTTGCCGAACCATGTTGTTGGTCCAGACCGCCAGAAATTCGTTGATTGCGGTATTGCTGACCGTGAGGCCGATTTCCTCTGCCTGCCGAGCCAGCAGCAGTTCGCGAACGATCAGTTCCTCCCCCTCAGGAAATGCCGGTAATTGCGAGGCGTCCCGACCGGCAACGGCCGCCGCCTCCATCAAGAACCGGTTGGTCAGCGTTCGCATTGCCACGGCTCGGTCAAGCTGCCCTTCGCGAAACTCACCCCCCTTCCAGGTGACAACAACAGGGTCAGCTGAGGCTGGCCCACCGCTCATCTGGAGGAACGGCGGCAGCACAAAAAAGGCCAACATCGCCAGGACAGCGACCGCCACAAGCATCGATCGCTGGTATTTGCGGAAGAAATTGAAGGACCCGGCCATGAAACCGCCTGTTCGCACGTGCCACGGGGCGGGAAAGCACCGAGGCTTGACAAGGAGAGAGAGGGGAGGGTAACGCTGGAGACCACCGGTCAGGCCGCAGATTGTAGCGCCACACGTCAGGGCGCCAATCCCGATCTCCGTGATGGCCGGAACTCGCACTCCCACGAATGGCTCAACGCGATGGCCAAGAAAACCGCCAAACGGGCTCGCAGCACCAGCCGCACCGCCAGCCGATCAACCCCCCGGGGCGACTATGATCTGGTCATCGTCGAAAGCCCGGCGAAGGCCAAGACAATCGAGAAATACCTCGGTCCAGGGTTCGTTGTGAAGGCCTCAGTCGGCCACATTCGCGACCTGCCTAGCCGGGCGCCGAAGGGGACCAAACAGCTGGTTCCGGGCGTCGACCTGGAGCACGATTTTGCCCCGACGTATGAGGTCGACACGGCCAAAAAGAAGACCGTCACTGAACTCCGCCGGCTGGCCAAGGGAGCCCGCGACATCTGGTTCGCCACCGACCTCGACCGGGAGGGTGAGGCAATTGCCTGGCATTTGGCCGAGGAACTGAAGGTGAACCCGACCGAGGCAAAGCGGGTCACGTTCGACGCCATCACCAAGTCAGAGGTGCAGCGGGCCTTCGAACACCCCCGGGCGATCAACATGCCTCGAGTCGAGGCTCAGCAGGCCCGCCGAATCGTCGACCGGATCGTTGGCTACCGGGTCTCACCCATCCTCTGGCGGAAGGTTGCCTCCGGGCTCAGTGCCGGCCGGGTGCAGAGCGTGGCCGCTCGGCTGGTGGTCGAACGAGAGCTGGAGATCCGGGCCTTCACCCCTGATGAGTCCTGGGAGATCCAGGGGAATCTCTGCTTCGATGTCACCGCTGCGGCAGGACTATGCGCCGAATGGAACGAGTTCATGGCCCAGCGGGATGAACGCGGCAAGCCGCCGATCGTCCGCGAGCGAATGGCCTGGCTAGCCGACCACCGTAGCCTGTCGGCCGAACTGGTTGAGGTGAGGGGCAAACCACTGAAGATCGAAGCCGACAAATCGTCTGCCGCCGATCTGGTTGACGCGGCTGCCGCCGCTGCGGAGGCTGCTGGCCTGCTCGACCTCAAGATTGAC
>RGBY01000105.1 GCA_009919445.1 Planctomycetia bacterium | reverse complement strand
AGATGGTAGATCGGGTTGGCTGACATCTGTTGACTGTTTTCGGGAAGCGGAAGATTGTCACAATCCAGTGACCGCGTCAACCGGCACGCCAATCAATTCTGTTGGTCGAACTGAGGACGCCCGTTGAGGGTGTTCAGAAGGATATCAACAAAAAGCAGAGCGAGGTAGGAGACAACAATTGTTTCCGCAATAAATTCTCGCTGCGACAGTGAGAGGCTGTTCCTCGCTTCCTCAAGCTGGAGCCAGGCAACGGCCAGAAGCGGAATGGTCAGCCGCATCAGGCTGGCCGCCAGCCCGCCAGCAATGGCCAAGGCTGGCCGCGTAACGGCCTCGCGGTTTGCCAGCCGGGTGAGGATCCAGGCGGAGACAGCGGCCCCCAGCGTGATGCCACTCACTGCCGCGACCGTTTTCGCGCGAAGTCCTGGTTCTAACGAGGGATCGCTCTGCATTACCAGGCCGGCCGCGACGAGCGTTTGGGCCGCCAAGAATGCCAAGACGCCGAGCCACAGTGAGATTCGAGGGTGCTGAGGTGCTGAGTTCATGGCGTATTTATGGTGTGGTGGAGTCCGGCGGCGGTTGGCGGCCACGGAAAGTCGCCATTCGGATCAAGGAGGTCAGACCGGCGGTAAATCCGATCACGAAGCCGGCCGGTTCGCACCAGGTCGTGTCCAAGCGGTCATCGAGCCAGCTGCCCCCCACGCCAGGAAGCACCATGATGAGGCCAACAGCCATAATTCGGCCTGCCCAGGCGAACGCATCGCCCACCGGTGACGACTGGCGTGGGGTCATTCCCGCGAGCTCCTATGGGGGCCATTGAACTGTTGTATTCAGCCGGGGTATTCAGCTGGGGTGCCATTGAACGACAGGTTGCGGGGTGGCGGTGAGGCCGCAGGCGTGCCAGCCCGACTCAGTCTGAGCGTCCAAGCAGGAAGTAGGTTCGCTGGATCCCCTTCCCCTTGACGGTCATCTCTCCTCGGTCAGCAAAACGATAGCGATCGCGGAGCAGTTCGTGCGTGGCAGCTGAAACGTGCACTCGCGATGGCTCACCATGAGATTCCATTCGGCTGGCCGTGTTCACGGTGTCCCCCCAGAGGTCGTAGGAGAACTTGTGCTTGCCGATAACGCCGGCGACTACCGGGCCGGAATGGATGCCGATTCGTACTTCCATCGAGAGGCCGCGATTGCTCATGACGCCGCGGAATGCCTCGAGCATGCCCAGTGCCATGCCGGCGACGGCCTCGGCATGGTCTTCCCGCGGCTCTGGCAGGCCAGCAACGGCCATATAGGCATCGCCAATCGTCTTGATTTTTTCGACCCCGTAGGCGTTGGCCAGGTGATCGAATGCCGAGAAAATGTCATCGAGCAGGTCAACCAGCTGGCTCGCATCAACATGCTGCGAAAACGTGGTGAAACCACAAAGGTCGGCGAAGAGCACACTCACTGACGGGAAATCTTCAGCGATTGTCTGGGCGTTATTTTTCAGGCGTTCAGCGATCGAGTCAGGCAGAATATTGCGGAGGAGTCGCTCCGATTTTTCCCGTTCACGGGTCAGGTCAGCCAGGGATCGCTCGAGTGCCCCAAATGCGGCGTCACGTTCCAGAAGCCGCTTGTAGGCATCGGAATGGACGCGAATGCGGGCAATCAGTTCGATCTGGTGTGGCAATTTCACCAGGTAATCGTTTGCCCCCGCCTCGAGCAGTTGTGCTTTCGTGGCCGCTTCTTCGGTGGCAGAAAGAACAATCACCGGGGTCTGGGCCGTGGCAGGCTGTTGGCGGAATTGCCGTACCAGATCAAGTCCATCAATGCCCGGCATGACCAGGTCTTGCAGAATCACCGTTGGCTGAAACTGCTCTGCCGCTTCCTTGGCTTTGTCTGCCTGGGCGCAAAAGAAGTAGCTGATATCAGGCTGGTCGGCGAGGAGCCGCCGAACGGCCTCGCCGATCATGGGCTGGTCGTCAACCAGGAGCACACGATGCCCTTCGAGTGAGCGGCCAACCATCTGATCGACGGTGGCAACTGATGGACGATTGGAGAGGTCGGCCATAAGGCGATCGCCCCAAACTGGGCGAAGATGTGGCGGGGCTTGGAGGCATGGCCCCTAAAAGAGGCCTACCGCCCCTTTTGGGGCAGGCAGCCGAATGGGCGTTGAAAAGCTGGGGAACCAGGATTTGAACCTGGACTAACTGGTTCAGAGCCAGTCGTGCTACCGTTACACCATTCCCCAAGAATGGTCTGTTCGCCCTCTACTATCGGGCGACGTGTGGTAGCCTACCGTCACGCGGGCGGATCGGCAATTCCCTCAGTGACTGCGGCCGGTAGACCTGCGGGGTGGCCGTTCGTCGCGGGCGTGAAGATGTTGGGAAGGGATTGGTAGCGTGTCGTTCTTGGTGCTGATGACTGGGCCAAAGGCCGGCGAGCGATACCGTCTGGTCAAAGAAAAGACGGTGATCGGTCGTCACCCAGGTTGTGACATCGTGGTCGATTCGGGCGCGGTGAGCCGCCAGCATGCCGCCGTGAGTCTGAGAGACGGAGGCTGCTGGCTTGAAGATCTCGGGAGCCGGAACGGCACCACGGTCAACGGCGAAACTCTGTCTGAGCCCTACCGTCTTGAAGATGCTGATGAAGTCGGGGTCTGTGATCAGCGGTTTGCCTTCACGATTGGCGATACAACGCCTTCAGAGTGGGTTTCGCTTGGTGGCGATACCGATGCCTCCCGATCAGTCTTTCATTCGCGCGATGACGAAGAGGCGCTGATTGTTTCCCAGCTCGACATTCCCAGGCCCTCGGCCGACGACGGGCTTGGCCAGCATGCCGAGGCAAAACTGCGGGCGGTGATTGGGCTTAATCGGGCCATCGGTTCATCCCTCTCATTAGAGGATGTGCTGCCGAAGTTACTCGATGGGTTGTTCGCAATCTTTCCTGACGCGGAACGCGGCTTCGTGCTGCTAACCGACGTCAAAACGAATCGGCTGGTGCTGCGAGCCAAAAAGCTGAAGACGGCGGAAGAGGAAGGCGGGCTTCGGCTGAGCCTCTCGCTGGTGAACAAGGTGGCGTCGTCACAGCGGGCTATTCTCTCGGCAGACGCCACGAGCGACAGTCGCTTTCGCCTCAATGAGAGTATTGTCGACTGCAGCATTCGCTCGGTTATGTGCGTGCCCTTCATCAGTTCTCAGGGGTCGGTCCTCGGCGTATTGCAGGTTGATTCGCGAGATATTCGCAACGGATTCAGTCAAGAGGATCTGGAGGTTCTTGCCGGCATCGCCGGTCAGGCTGCAAAGGCGGTTGAGCAGGCGATCGCCCATGATGAAAAAGTGGCCCAAGAACATTTCAAGCGGGATCTCGAACTCGCCCAGCGGGTTCAGCAAGGGTTGTTGCCCTCGGTGCCGCCGCAGATTGAAGGCTATGCCGTATTCGACTTTTACGAGGCGGCCCATCAAGTTGGCGGTGACTACTTTTCGTACGTCCAGCTTGGCGATGGCCGCGTCGCGGTTGTGCTGGCTGATGTTTCTGGGAAGGGTGTCTCAGCGGCGCTCGTCATGGCAGCCCTTTCGGCTGATGTCCGCTATACGCTTGCCATCGAGCCCGATGTGGCCAAGGCCGTGACCCAGCTCAATGCCAGTTTCATGCGGAGCGGCTGGGATGATCGGTTTGCCACCTTTGTCGTGTTGGTGCTCGATCCAAAGTCGGATCAGGTGGCGGTTGTTTCGGCTGGTCACTTGCCCGTTTATCTCCGGCGGGCTGATGGCAGTGTCACGGCGATTGGTCTTGAAGAGACCGGTTTGCCGCTTGGAGTCGATCCCACCTATGTCTATGAGGCGGCAACGGTGACGATGACGGCGGGGAGCACGCTGGTGCTTTATACCGATGGCATCAGTGAGGCGATGGATCATCACAACGAGCCGTATGGACTGGTGCGGCTCGAAAAAACACTCGCGGATCAGGCCAGCACCGCCGAGGAGGTGGGGCGGCGGGTCTTGGCCGATGTCGAGCGGCATGCCGCCGGGCAGGTGCGAAGTGATGACATGTGTCTCGTCTGCGTCGCCCGGCCGGCAGAGTCTTCCTAGTTTCCGGGATTAGCCTCTCCGAGTCGCCAGGTCGACTCCGGGCCTGCGGCCTGCCGATTCTCTTGACGGGCAACCGCGTTCGGCTTGTGAGGCAAGCTCAACCGCGGCCCTGATATGCACACGAGGAAGCAACCAATGAGTTTTTTTCAGTGGGTTCGAGAAGAGGTCCGGCAGGCAGTTGTGCTGGGGTTTGCGGATGCCGTCGACGACATTGGGAGCCGGTCGCGGGGTGAAGACTTTGGCCCTGCCCTGGCGCAGAACCTGCGGAACCGCCTGGATGTGCAGCCCGAGCAGACGGTGATTGATTCGACGCCAGCGGCCAGTGGTCGCCGAAGGCTGGGGCGGTCACTGGCGAAGACGGCAGTTGCTCCGAAAGCATCTTCAGCCGCCAAGGCGGCCTGAAGCAGAAGGGCTTCTCAGGAAGAGCCCTGTCCTGCCCTGTCCAGTTCAGCCCTGTCCAGTTCAGCCCTCCCCTGCCCTGGCAGTGCAATGCTTAGTTCGGTTTCTTCGCGGGGAAGTGAGCCGCCGGAAGGCGGATCTCGAGGGTTGTTCCTGCCTTAGGCTGACTGGTCACCTGAAACGTGCCGCCGAGGAGTTCCGCCCGTTGCCGGATGCCTTCTAAGCCAAATCGGTCGTCGGTCACTTTCGACGGATCGAATCCGCAGCCGTCATCGGTAATCTGAAGCACGATGCTGCCGTCAGGCTCAGTGGCCAGGTGCAAGGTCGCCACGCTGGCAGCAGCGTGGCGTCTGATGTTTGTCAGCGACTCCTGGACCATGCGAAACAGTGCGGTTTCCGTTTCGGGCGACAGGCGATCAGCCTGCATGGCATGGGTGAAGGTGACTGTGTTGATCTCCAGCCGCGCGTCCGCAACGAGGGTCTCGATCGCCTCAATGATGCCAAGTTCATCGAGAGCAGGCGGCCGAAGGCCGGTGATCAGATGCCTGGTTTCAGAGGTCGCCTGCCGGAGCAGGCGGAGCACTTCGGTGATCGAAGCCACACTACCTGGACCGTCCGGGAGGCTAGCCTCGTAGGTTTCCAGGTGCATGATTGCTGCCGAGAGATACTGGGCAAGGCCGTCGTGAATCTCGTAGGCGACCAGCTGGCGTTCGCGTTCCTGACGTTCAAGCAGGGTGCGAAGAGTTTGCTCGGTGTTTATTGGCATGGCTGCTTCAATAGCCTTCGTGAGAGAAAGGCACGCGCGGGAGAAAGGGGGAAACACCAGCCGCGAGCGGTGTTGTGGCTTTGGGTTAGTGTTTTGGCTTTTGGTTAGCGTTTTGGTTTGGGGATTCTGCTCTGGCCGGTCTGTCTGCTCTGCCGCCTCCCCCGCCGGCCACGGCCACCGCGTGCTTTGTTTCGAGAGGAAGTGCCACCGTCACGCAGGCCGGCAATCTGGTCGCGGAGCATGGCGGCTCGTTCGAAGTCAAGTTCTGAGGCAGCCTGGAGCATGTCTGCTTCAAGCTGCTCAAGCAACTCTGCCTGTTCCTGGGCTTCTGTTTCGGCGTTGCCGACAGCCGCGTGGGCCTTTGCTCGAGCCTGTGACTCAGCTTCGATGCCAGAACGAATTTCTTTTCGAATGGTTTCTGGAGTGATGTCATGCTCGGTGTTGTAAGCAAGCTGCAGTTCACGCCGCCGGCTGGTTTCGTCGATGGCCTGCTTCATCGATTCGGTGATCGTGTCGGCGTAGAGAATGACACGGGCATCGACATTGCGGGCTGATCGCCCAATGGTTTGCATGAGTGAGGTTTCACTCCGCAGAAATCCCTCCTTGTCGGCATCGAGAATGGCCACGAGTGAAACCTCAGGGAGGTCGAGCCCTTCTCTCAGCAGATTGACACCCACGAGCACATCAAACTCGCCAGCCCGCAGGTCACGGAGTAACTCAACCCGCTCGAAGGCGTCGAGTTCGCTATGTAGCCAGCGGCAGCGGACATTTCGCTCTTGAAAATAGTTTGACAGGTCTTCTGCCAGTTTCTTGGTGAGCGTGGTTACCAGCACACGGCAGCCAGAAGCGACTGTCCGCTCGATTTCGCCGGAGAGGTGCACTACTTGATTGCGGGCGGGAACAACTTCGATGACTGGGTCGAGCAGCCCGGTTGGGCGAATGATCTGTTCGACAACCTCGCCCTTGGTCTGGTCAAGTTCCCATTGTCCTGGTGTGGCAGAGACATAGACGGTCTGGCTGAGTTTTTTTTCAAACTCGTCAAACATGAGGGGGCGATTGTCGAGAGCGCAGGGCAGTCTGAAGCCGTGGTCAACGAGAGTCAGTTTGCGGCTGCGGTCGCCGGCATACATGCCCCGAACCTGAGGGACAGTCACATGAGACTCATCAACAAAAAAGAGGAACTCCTCGGGAAAGTAGTTGAAGAGGGTGTCGGGGGTGCTCCCGGGAGGACGCCCGGAGAGCGGCCGGGAATAGTTTTCAATGCCGGGGCAGAAGCCGGCCTCAAGAAGCATCTCGATATCAAATTTCGTTCGAGCAGAAAGTCGCTGCGCCTCGAGGAGTTTGCCCTGGCTTTTGAGTTCCTCGAGGCGGCTTTCTAGTTCTTGGCGGATGTCAGCAACCGCTGCCTTGATGCGGTCTTCTGGCATCACGAAGTGCTTGGCCGGATAGAAGTAGGTCTCATCCTTCCGGGCGGCAATTTCGCCGCTGGTGGGCTGGATGACCGCAATCGACTCAACGGTGTCGCCCCAGAATTCAATACGGACTGCCAGTTCGTCGTAGGGTGGCCAGATGTCGATGGTATCGCCACGGACACGGAAGCGGCCGCGTTCCAGGGCAACGTCACTTCGCTCGTACTGGACCGCAACCAGTTTGCCGAGAAGTTCTTCACGAGACAGAGGCACTCCGGTTGCGACCCGAATGACCATCGCCCGATAGTCTGCCGGGGAACCGAGGCCATAGATGCACGAGACGCTTGCCACCACAATCACATCTCGCCGGCTGACAAGCGCACTTGTCGCTGCTAGCCGCAGGCGGTCGATCTCTTTGTTGATCGCCGCATCTTTCTCGATGTAGATGTCTCGCTGCGGGATGTAGGCTTCCGGCTGATAGTAGTCGTAATAGCTGACAAAATAGTGGACGGCATTGTGGGGGAAGAAGTCACGAAACTCAGCATAGAGTTGGGCCGCTAGTGTTTTGTTGTGTGATAGGACGAGGGTCGGCCTGCCGATGCGGGCGATGACATTGGCCATCGTGAAGGTCTTTCCAGAGCCGGTGACTCCCATCAGTACCTGGGACGCGTTGCCTTCTTCGATGCCCTGGGTGAGGGCGTCGATCGCTGCGGGCTGGTCGCCTGCAGGTGGATAGGGTGACACCAGTTCGAAGACGTCGGGCTGCGGAGCAACGGGTTGGCGACGTGGCATTAGTGAGGCTCTTGGCGGCGAGGGGGCAGCGGGCGGATGGAGGAGCGAATTTGCTCCAGCGTCACTGGGCCAATGCCGGGAACACGGGTGATGTCATCAATGCTTTGAAACGGCCCATGGTCGCGGCGGTCAGCAATGATCCGCTCTGCCATCGTAGGGCCAATGCCAGGCAGAAGGGCAAGTTCCTGAACAGGAGCAGTATTGATGTCGAGGCTGAACTGAATCGTGGCGTCTGGGGGCTGTCGGAAGTCGACAAGCGGGACCTGCCGAAGCGTGTACCAGCCGACGAGCGCCAGCAAGCCAACTCCAGTCAGCAGGGTAAGGACGGTCAGCCCACCAGGTGCCGGTGGGATCAGGCCGCTGGCGGGAGCATCCACCGGGGCTGACGTTTGTCGGTCGAGTGGGGTTTGCATGAGATCGAGGGATATCAGGGCGACGAACTAAGAGCAGCCTGCTTGCGAGAGGACTCCTCTGCCCTTCTATCATAGGGCCACGCCAACCGCTTTCGCAGGTGTTGGTTGGCCTGATTGCTCAATGTCGTCTGAACCCT
>RGBY01000104.1 GCA_009919445.1 Planctomycetia bacterium | reverse complement strand
GCAACCATTCGCTATTTCAATCGTCTGACCAAGCGTTATTACGGCCGCAAGTCGGGTGAGTACCACTATCGCCTGATCCGGCCACGAATCGTCATCGAAGAGCTGCTCGATGTCGATGGTGACTCACCCGCTGATTACGACTTCTTTTGCTTCCATCACCGTGAGCAGTTTGACTACTCCTTGGCAGTGGTGCTGCCAAACGCCGTACGGGCGGTGCACTTTCGTCATGATTGGTCGATCTTTGACGATTGCAGTTGTACGCCCGCAGAAGTCGAGCGGCTGAAGAACCCGCCGAACTTTGCCGAAATGGTCGATGTGGCCGAGCGGCTTTCCCGTGGCTTCGATTTCCTGCGAATCGATCTCTACAACGTTGGCGGCCGAATTTATTTCGGGGAGGTTACCTGTACACCAGCCGGTGGTTTTGTGCCGATTGGCGACCCAGAGCGGGCAGAACGGTCAGCCCGACTCTGGAAACTCGATCGGGAAAACCCGCTGCTCTACCGCCCCCGTCCCCTCCGAGGTGTTCGGGCGGCCTGACCGGTGCCCCGGGGTAATTCATGCGCGTTTCGGTCATCATCACCACCGCAAACCAGCCAGAGTGGCTGGCGAAAGTGCTCTGGGGCTATCTTCTGCAGACGCAGCGGGGCTTTGAACTGGTCGTTGCTGACGATGGCTCAGGCCCTGAGGTTGCATGCCTGCTGGAAGCCTTTCGGCAGCGGGAAGGGATGGTGATTGCTCATGTCTGGCAGCCCCGCGAAGGCTTTCGCAAATGCCAGATCCTCAACCAGGCGATCCTCCAGGCCCGGGGGGAATATCTGATTTTCTCGGACGGCGACTGCGTTCCTGATCGCGACTTTGTGGCCACCCATTTGGGGCTGGCTCGCCCAGGCTTTGGGTTGTCAGGTGGCTGTATCCGGCTGCCCATGTCGCTGAGCCAGCGACTGAATGAGCACGATCTTTTCAGTGGACGCTGCCGGCTACCATCATGGCTGTGGCAGCACGGCATGCGTTCTCTCACGGGGCTCCGCAAATTGTCTCTGGCAGGCATGGGGCTGGGGGCGTGGGCCGACTTCCTGACACCGACGCAGGCCACCTTCAACGGCCACAATGCGTCAGTCTGGCGAGAGGATGCCCTGCGTGTAAACGGCTTCGACGAACGGCTGGTCTACGGTGGCCTTGATCGTGAGTTCGGAGAGAGGCTGCACCATGCTGGTGTGCGGTTTCGGCAGGTTCGCCACCAGGCGGTCTGCTTTCACCTCGAGCATGCACGGCCCTATGTCAATGCCGCGGGCTGGCAGCAGAATCGAGCCATCCGTGAGGCGACCCGTCGCTCGAAGCGGGTCTGGACGCAGCACGGCATCGAGCAGCCGGGGCGGGTACGGCCACCGGTCCCATTGGCTGGCTAAGGTCGCTTCGTCAAATCGTTTCGGAAAGTGCGTGAACGACTGGATGGTGGGAAGCGGGAACAAGCCGGTCTTAGGCCTGTTGCAGGCAGGCCAGCTGACACCAGTCAGCAACTCGCTGCCGGATCTGGTCACGTATTTCCCTGACCTGAGCCAGCTGCTCGTCGCGACTACCCGTGGCAGCTGATGGGTCGGGAAAGCCCCAGTGCTCCCGGGCAACCGGTCCGGGAAAGGTTGGGCAGGCTTCGGCACTGGCCTCATCACAGACCGTGATCACCCGGTCGAACTGCTGTCCGGCCGCGAGGACTTCGTTCACACCGGTCGTGGTCGCGGCTGAAATATCAATGCCGATCTCCTGCATGGCTTCGACCACCAGGGGGTTGAGTTGCCCGGGTTCGAGGCCGGCGCTGGAGGCGACAAACGAGCCGTCGCACATTGCGTTCACAAAGGCCTCTGCCATCTGGCTGCGGGCACTGTTGTGAATGCAGACAAACAGAATTTGCCGGGGCCCAGCCGGCGGGCAGCAGCCACTGCCATCGACGCCGCAGGTTTCTGGTGCCAGGCAAGCCGTGTGCTTGCTGCCAAGGGTGAAGAGCAGACCCGATGGTGTCGGTTCAATTCCACTGAGCGGATACTGAGCGATCACGTCCTGCTCGTACTCCACCTCAACTGGCAGGCTGTCAGCGATGAGTTCAGGTCGGGCCCGTTCTATGATTGCGGTCAGCTTGGTTGTGTCGAGCCGGTGGTCAGTGTCATCGGCAACCCAGAGTTGCAACAGGCATGAGGTCTGGCTTCGCCGTGTTCCCCCGCAGTCGACAAAGTCTTTCTGGACCCGGCCGACCTCGGTGAGGTGATAGTGAGCCGGCACGAAGCCACCGCTGGGCAGCATCCAGTGCATCGGCTGGCCGGGATGAGCGGCCAGCATCGTGGACAGTTCACCAACGTTCACCGCAGGCTCCTGACGAAAGGGGAAGCGATCGACTGCAACATGTTTCAGCCGTGGGCGTCGGCCTCGTGGCCAAGCTCCTGGTCAATCAGAATCAGGCCGTGGCCATCACTGCCGACGAGGGTCAGCCGGTCGTGGACATCATCAGCGCCGGCAGTATCAGCGATCTGTTGCGGAACAAACTGAGTCAGGAAACTTTGGGTCAGGTGATCATTGTGCTTGTCGGCGATGTCGATCAGGTCGTTCATCCGCTGCAGCAGTTTGTGTTCCTGCGTTCGTACCAGATCAAAGGCCTCGACGGGCGAGTCCCACTCGCAGGCCGGTGCTTCAATGGTGGCAAATTTGGCCTGATGGTCTCGGTCGTTGAGGTAGTCAACGAAGAGGTTCATGTGGGTTAGTTCCCCAGCGGCCTCCGCTCGGAACCACTTGGCCATGCCGGTCAGGCCCCGGACGCTTGCCCAGGAAGCCATAGAAAAATAGAGGAATGCAGCAGATGCTTCGATGCAGATCTGTTCATTGAGGCCGGCGGCAACTTCTTCGTCAAGCGATTTACGAAAGCTCATGGTGGGCTCCGGAGGTGGGGGATTCTGTCGTTGGTTAGTTTGTGGGCTTTTCATTTTAGGCGTCAAGCCGCTCAATTGGCAGCAGGTGCCATTCCCAAGTCAGCCCGTACGCTCTCAACCTTCGCTTTTAAGGGATAAAGATCGATGGACCGCGACCCCGCCGCTGCGTTGCCACTCACAGAACTCGCGGCCCTGCGAGAAGCGGTCGGCAGCCTGAATCGGTCACCCGGGCCGCGGGTGGTCCCCGGCCGGAGCATTCCAGTTCCCCTGTCGGTCAGCGACTCCTCCCAGCGGACAATCGCCCTTCCCTATCGTGATGCCGAATGGAAACTTGAGCCCGCGGACGCAGCAGACTGGCGCAAGGCGGTAGCAAACTTGGCCGCAACAACCGCATCGGTCGTTGCCCAGATCGCCGACCGGCTTGGCGTGCAGGTGGCTGAATCGACCATCGCTGGCGTACCGGTCTTTGAGGTGACGCCTTCGGCGGTAGCGCCGCAGCATGCAAACCGGCTGATGGTCAATACGCATGGCGGCGGGTATGTCTTTAATCCTGGGCGGGCTGGCCTGCTGGAGGCCGTGGTGATTGCTGCCCGCTGTGGCATCAAGGTAGTGGCGGTTGACTATCGCATGCCGCCAGACCATCCCTATCCGGCAGCGATCGACGATGCCTTTGCTGTCTGGCAAGCGGTGGTTGATTCGCGCCCGCCCGGGAGCGTTGGTCTTTCCGGAGGTTCAGCCGGCGGTGGGCTGGCCCTGGCGACTACGCTGCGGGCGAAACGTGAGCGTGTGCCCCTTCCAGCGGCACTGGCCATCCAGACACCCTGGGCCGATCTGGAAGAGGTTGGCGACAGCCTGCAGACCAACGAGTGGCTTGACAACGTATTGGTTAGTTATCGAGGAGTACCCGAGAGGGCAGCCCGCCTCTATGCCAATGGCTATGATCTTGGAGACCCGTTCCTGTCACCGCTTCGGGGTGATTTCAGTGGTTTTCCACCGACGATGCTCCTTTCGGGCACCCGCGACCTGTTTCTGAGTCTCACCGTGCTGGTCCACCGCAAGCTACGGCGTGCCGGCGTGCCAGCAGAATTGCACGTGGTAGAGGGAGCGTCCCATTTCCACTATTTTCTCAATCCGTTTGCGGCAGAATCTGAGGACGTGTTCACCGAGATGGCGTTGTTCCTCGATCGCTATCTTGTTGGCTGAGCAGTTTTCCTTATGAGGAAGAAAAGTATGCAGAGAAGTCTTCAGACCAGGCGGACCATGTTTGCCTTTGCGGTTAGTGTCCTGCTGGCGGGCAGGGTCGTTGTGGCAGCGGCTCCGGGGGTCGGTGCCCAAGAGCATCCCCTCCCGCTTCCCACCACACTGAGTCATCTGGACTATGAAAAGCAGCTCTTTCCGTTCATCCAGAGTCGTGCCTATGCCACCACGCTGGGATGGAGCCATGACAAGCGGGTGCGTGATACCGGCGCGTACATCAAGGGCAAATACTACGGCACCCATCCGGCCGTGCGCTGCTTCTATTCACCCAAGGTGATGTATTGGCTGACGGGTGATCCTGCCTTCTGGCCAGAGGGGCAGGCGGCTGGTCTCGCGCCGCCGAAGCCACCACGGGCTGGCGCCATTCCTGATGGTGGCATGATCATCAAAGAGATGCTGCCACCGCCAGCGGCCCGCTATGAGGGAATGTCTGAAGATGAGTTGCTTGCTGTGCTCAGGCTGCCGACCTCGGCTGGCTGTGATGTGATGATCAAAGACTCCGCAGGTTCCCCGGACGGCTGGTTCTGGGCGAGTGTCTACCCGGGGCAGAAGGCCGATACCCCAGACAGTTTTGCCTACCCGCAGGCTGGGTTCACGCTGGCCTGCGTTCGCTGTCATTCCGTTGCCCAAGAGGGTGGCACATTCTCGTCGCTGCGAAACATTGCCGGCTTTCCCGGCGAGCCGCTTCAGTTCTTTGTGGATCACACCTGGCGGGATATCCCCACGGCCTTGCAGCCGTATGACTTCCGTCACGATCCTGAGCCACCGTCCTTGCAGGCCCCCCAGGCCCCTGGTCCGGCCCGGCCCAATTTTGAGTTTCTCCACACCTTCGCGGGCACACGGCCGGTGACCTATCCCGAGGTCGAGAAGTTCCCGCCAGAGTCGAATGATCACGTTACCCCGCACCCCACCACGCCGCAGCGGTTTGTGACGTCAGATCAGTGCCTGATGTGTCACAGTGCCGCCACGGGCCGCCATTCCTCTGGCCCGGTGATGTTTCTGGAGACCAAACGTGGGGGCCTCAATGTGTCGCCCTATGGTGAGTGGCGGTGGTCACCCATGGGGCTGGCGGGCCGCGATCCGATCTTCCATGCCCAGTTGGAAAGTGAACTTGCCCAGCTGACTCGTGAGCACCCCAAGGCAAAGGCTCAGGCATACGGTGACCAGGTGGTGAACACCTGCCTTCGCTGCCATGGGGCGATGGGAAAGCGGCAGCATGATGTTGATCGGGGCGTCGGTGACCACTACTGGGCGGCTCAGGCAAACTTTCAACAGGACTGGTTTCAGATCAAAGACCCGAATGATCCCCATCATCGCTATGGCGGGCTGGCCCGGGATGGCATCAGCTGTACGGTCTGCCATGGCATGGTTGAAGAGTACGCCGATCTGCAGGGCTTTCTGGCGAACTCGATCACCGGTCAGTTCAAGACTGGGCCAGCCCATGAAATCTACGGCCCATTCAAGGACGTCGTGACCAAGCCAATGCAGACTGTGCTTGGAGCGGTGCCCAAGCACAACCCGTTCATTCAATCCTCGCGTATGTGTGGTACCTGCCATGTGATCAACCTACCGGTTGTTGACTGGCCGCTGGGGCAAACGCCCAAGGGGGTTAAGCCGCCCCCTCGTGACCAGGTGGCCCAACTGCTGGCATCGGAAAAGAACCCCAATTTCCAGGGCTTCACTCATCGGATTGAACAGGCCACCTATCTCGAGTGGCTCAACAGTGACTTTCAGGATGAGTTTGGCACGACAGCCAGTTCCCAAAGTTGCCAAGACTGCCACATGCCCAAGGGCTACGAGAGTCCGGATGGTGAGGTCGCTATCGAACAGATCGCTACCAAGATTGCGGTCTTACAAGATCAGGAATATCCAGAGGTCGATAACGCGATTCCGACTGAAGAACATCGCGTCACCTTTCGCGAGCAGGGCTTTCGTCGGCATACCTTCCAGGGCATGAATGTCTTTCTGATGGAGGTGTTTCGTCAGTTTGACGATGTGCTGGGGGTAAGGCAGCCCGATTATGAAACGGGTGTCGAAGGCATTCACTTTGCCATTGATAACTACGTGCAAAATGCCCGCAAGAATACGGCGACGCTTGAGATCATGAATCTCGAGACGGCCGGCCAGACCCTTGCGGCTGATGTGAAGGTGACGAACCTGACCGGCCACCGGTTGCCCAGTGGGGTGGGGTTTCGTCGACTCTGGATTGAGTTTCTGCTCATCGACAGCACCCATGGCCGGGACCGCATCATCTGGTCGTCTGGGCTGACCAACGGAGCCGGGGTGATTGTGGGTAACGACGGCCGGGTGCTGCCTTCAGAATTCTTTGAGACGGTGGGGCAGGGGAGTCAGCAGGCCTATCAGCCGCATCATCGAGTGATTGATAGCCCCGAGCAGGTGCAGGTCTATGAGGAACTTACCCAGGATGCCCGTGGTGCTTTTACGACCAGTTTTCTTCATCGCGCACGTGATGTGAAAGACAATCGGCTGCTGCCCAAGGGCTGGTCAGCTGCCGGCCCTGACCCATCCATGCCCGCAGCCTTCGTTGAGGCGACCCATCCGCATGGTGTCGGTGATGATCCTCAGTACGCCGATGGCTCCGGCAGCGATATTGTCAGCTATCGGGTGACCGTGCCCGAGTGCTTTGACTGCCGCAAACTGCGGGTGAAGGCAACGCTCTACTCACAGGCCTGGGCGCCCTACTACCTGCAGGACCGCTTTCAGGATATTCCGGAAGGGCCAGAAGGTGATGCCCGGCGGCGACTGTTTTACTTGCTGTCGCATCTGAAGACGGCTGGCACAGTCATTGATGGCTGGAAGTTTGAGGTAGCTTCGGATGAAGAAGAGGTAACCGAGAGCAACCAGACCGAAGCGATCAGTAGGAAACGGTGCAGTTAGCGCGAAAGCGAAGGAGCAGGGAACGATGTCGGCAGCCTGTGTCGTGGGGTCAGTGATCTGGTGCCCTTGTGTTGGTGACATGGTGCACCTGGCCAATGCCCTCTACCTCTGTTCCTATCTGGTGCGCGACATTCTCTGGCTGCGGGTGCTGACGATTGCGGCAGGCCTGTCGCTGGTGCCCTTTTATTGCCACTGTAGTGACCACATTCTCTGGGCCCCAATTGCCTGGAATGTCCTGTTCATGACGGTGAACTTGGTGCAGATCATCATCCTGCTCCGTGAGCGGCGGCCACGGCGGCTGGGTGGGGCTGAGCAGGAACTCTACGACAGCGTGTTTGCCGATCTGGCTCCAGGCGAGTTCCGCAAACTACTGAAGGTTGGCCAGTGGCAGGAGGTTGCCGCAGGGGAGACCATCGTGAAGCAGGGAGCGGTGGTGGCCGACATGATGGTGCTCAAGCAGGGAGCACTTGAGGTGCGGGTGGCGGACCGCGTGATTGCCAGACTCAACTCGGGCCAGTTTGTTGGCGAGATGAGTTTTCTCAGTGGCGAGAAGGCAACTGCCGATGTGGTTGCGACTGAGCCCAGTCGTTTAATGGTCTGGTCGCAGGAGACCCTGAATGAGTTTCTGGCTCGGCGGGCGGGGCTGGCGTTCAAACTACGAGGTGTCTTGGGTCGCGATGTGGTGGCCAAACTCCGGCGGTACACCGACTCATCAGATGGTGTCTAGGTTCGGTGACGGAAGACTGCAGCGTTGCGATATCACCCAACGTGCGGGTGCACCCAGCAGAGGAGACGGGCAATGCTCCGTCATTTCTCGTCGGCTACGATGCAGCCCACGAGGGCGTTGACTGCCGGCGAAACCAGCACAATCGTGGGAAAAGCGATCACGAATGAAAACAGCCATGCCCGTAGCCAGGGCA
>RGBY01000103.1 GCA_009919445.1 Planctomycetia bacterium | reverse complement strand
TGACGGACGGCTTGTCTGGCAGCAGACCGTGCCGACGGGGCAGCCAACAAGTGTGAGGAACCGTTCGTTGGTTGCGATCTACCAGCATCTTTTGGTGCTGGTGCTGCCGACTGGTCAGTTGATTGGACTTGATCGCGCAGATGGCAGGACTGTCTGGCAGCGGGACGACCTCCGCGATCTGATTTCCTCGTCACCCGGCATGGTGGCTGATGCCGTTGCTGGCTGTGCCGATCGTCTGGTTGTCCTTCTGCGGCCTGCAGCAGGTATGCCAGAAGTCATGCATTTTTCCGGTGCTGATGGCAGCCTGCTGGGACGATCGCAGTTGGTGTTGGAATCGGGCGTCGCATCGGCATCCACCGCGTCTGATATTACGGCGGAAATGCGTCGCGCGGAGGGCCGCGGAGCGGCATGGCTGGGCCCGCCGACGGTGTTGGCTGGACGGGCTGTCTGGCCAGCCAACCCGATTGCTGGCTCGCCGCCAGCATGGCTCCTGATCAGCGATTTGGCCTCCGGCATCATGCCCTTTACCCGGCAGGAGGCTCCAGCCACGGTTAGTGCGAGCCTGCGGCCAATCAACGAACAACCCGATGCCGATATGCCGCCGCTATCGGGGCTGTCAGGGCAGCGACTGGGCGTGCTTGCCGGTGGGCGTCTCTGGTGCCTAGCCCCCAGCTCAGACGCAGGGGACGGAAGCACCCCTGGTGCCGTAGACTGAGGGGCATGTACCAGCCCGGAGAGACCAGCCTGATATGAGCCAGCCTCGTGCGACTGACTTGGCCGCTGCGGCGGTGGCTGCTGTTGAGGAACTCGGCGACCGAGTCCGTACGGCAATTCGTCCGGTGGTCATTGGCCAGCATGCAGTGATCGATGACCTTTTAGTCAGTCTGCTGTGTGGTGGTCACTGTCTAGTGGAGGGGCTGCCGGGGTTGGCTAAGACGTTGATCGTCAAGTCGTTGGCAGCGGCCACTGCACTCGACTTTGGTCGCATCCAGTTCACCCCCGATATTTTGCCGGCTGACATTCTGGGTACTGACATCCTCACCGATCAGCCAACCGGTGGTCGGCGACTGGAGTTTCTGCCTGGCCCGGTATTTCATCATGTGCTGCTGGCCGATGAGATCAATCGAGCGCCCCCCAAAACTCAGGCAGCCCTGCTGGAGGCGATGCAGGAGGGGCAGGTGACGGTCGGTGGTGTACGGCATCTGCTCCCTCAACCGTTTTTCGTGCTGGCAACCCGCAATCCGCTGGAGCAAGAGGGCACCTATCCATTGCCGGAGGGGCAACTCGATCGGTTCCTTATGCAGATTCGTGTTGATTACCCAACGCGTGAGGAAGAAATTGCCGTGGTGCGGCTGACCACTGGACCAGCGGCCACTGAGGTTTCGCCGGTCGTTGATCGTGAACTGCTCCTTGCAGCCCAGCAGACGGTTCGCTTGATTCCGGTTGCAGAACCACTTTTGGAGCAGGCGGTTGAGTGCGTTCGGGCGAGTCGGCCGGGTGACCGGCACGCGCCAGACTGGCTTGGACGACTGGTCGAGTATGGGGCTGGCCCCCGAGCAGCGCAGGCCCTGGTGGTGACAGCCAAGGCCAGAGCAGCCCTGGCTGGTCGCCCCTGTGTCAGCCTGGACGATCTGCGGCGTTCGGCACCGGCTGTGCTTCGCCACCGGATCATTCCCTCATTCGAAGCCGATGCCAGCGGTGTGTCGGCCGAGGCGATCGTTACCCGCCTGGTCGCTGAACGCCTGCTAGCCCCCTGAGTGATGCCCATCATGCTTGCCCTCATCGCCGGACTTGGCGTGCGGTTTTCGCAGCCGCACCTGCTTGTCTGGCTGGTGGCGGCCCTGCTGCCGCTATTGCTGGCCTGGTGGCTTCGCGAAAGGCTGCCGCAGGTTGCCTTTGGGGCGATGGGCATTCTCCGTGAGGCGGTCCGCCAGAGGCAAAAACCGTGGCAGCGGGCAAGTTGGAGACTGCTGCTTCAAGTCCTCTTCGTGGTTTTACTGGTTGCAGCAGCAGCCCGGCCTGTGTGGCAGGCAGATTCAGATGGCAGCAGTTCGCTTGGCAGCGATCGAATCTGGGTCGTGACCGGCTTGCCGGAACAGCCAGCTGCGGATGGTGGGGTGAGTGCGGTCGCCGCCGCAGTACGCCTGCAGGGGCAACTTGTGGATGGGACTGTGCCGACGGCAGAAGAGGCAGGACGGCTGTGGCGCTGGGTGGAACGAGGGGGTGGACTGATCCTGCTCTTGGGACCGAGAACCTTGGCTGAGTCTGGCTGGCCAGTGTGGCAGGAGAGTCTGGCTGCCCGAACCGGGGTGGCGGTCGGAGATTCTCTCAACTGTGATGCCTGCCAGTTGTGGGCCGTTCCTGCCCTGCATGCTGATGAGAGGGTTCCTCTTGTTGGGCCAACTGCCGGTATGGGGCTGCTGCCCGGTCCGACAGTCGATCGCCTTGTTTGCCTGAGGCCGGCTGCCGACCGTCAGGGGCTGGCCACACTCGCCTCCGCACAGTCAAGCGGCCTGCCAGTGGCAGTGTCGGCTGCATGCGGACGTGGTGGTGTAACGATCTCGGCCTTGCCGCTGTCGCTCACTGGAAGTCAGCCACAAGTTACCGACCCCGAGCTCATGCGGTGGAGCGATCTGGCGGCCTGGCCTGTTTTTCTGCCCTATGTCCGTGGGCTTTGGCGAGTCACGCAAGCGCGGACAACAGTGGTTGCCATGCCTGTGGGCAGCCCCGCTGCTTTGGGCCTTTTCCTGCTGGCGGGGGCGGCAGTGGCACTGATAGCTGATGGGCTGTTGGTCAGTAGTCGTCGGCGTGCCGTGCTGGCCCGCGGAATGGTTGCAATGATGCTCGTCGCCTTGGCCTGGCAGTTGACGCGGTCACCAGGCTTGGAGGCAGTCAGCCCGCCCGACCCTCCGCAAGATCCCACGCTCACTTACGGTCCGGTGTTGACTGCAGTGGTGCCTCCGTTGTGCTGGCCGGGTGAACTGGTGGAAATTCCGGTCACGATCCGGGGAAAGGCAGGATGGAAGGGGCACCTGGCGTTGGTTGGCCAGGAGGGCCAACTGGCGAAGGCGACCTGGAGTCTGCCTGTAACCGAGCCAGAAACATCGACTGGCTCGAGTGCAACCGTGGTCAGCCTCATCTGGTCAGTTGCTCAGACGCAGCAGCCGGGGCCCTGCCCGTTGAAGATTGAACTACAGGCTGACTTGGAAGCCGAAACAGCCACCCCCTCGCTTGCAATCACCACCGTGATCGCATCGCGGCCAGCTCGGTTGCTGGTGCTGGAAAGTGTGCCGCGGTTTGAGTATCGCTTTCTGCTTCAGGCCTTGGCAGCTGACCCACGGCTGGAAATCGATCCCCATCTTCTGATGGGGCAAGGTCATGTTGCAGGGAACGGTCACGGGCCAGCCGCCGCCATCGAGTGGTCGCAGTATGACGCGATCTGGCTTGGGGACGTGGTTGGACCCATGCCGGCTGCCGGTGGGGCAGCAGAAGATGTGCTGCTGGACTCCGCACAGTTGACAAAACTTTCTCAGGAGGTGGCAGGCGGTCGCCTGGGGGTGGCTTGGGTACCCGGGGCCCGTTTTCGCCAGGCCGGCTTTGTGGCCGGCACGGCTGCAGGTGGCAATTCGGCCTGCCGGTATTGAGTCAGGCTGGCTGCCGGCTGATCGGCAGACGCTGGGGGAGTCCTACGAACTGCTGGATCCGGTTGGGCTGAAGCCAACGACGGTTGTGCTGGCGACGGCTGGCCAATCGCCGTCAGTGCCTGCAATTGTGCTGGGGCGAATCGGGGCAGGACAGGTGCTGGGACACCTGTCAGAAACCTGGCGGTGGCGGGCATCATCATCACCAGCAGGTCGTGATCTCCATAAGGCTTATTGGCAACAGACGCTGATTCGGCTGGCAACCCCCGCCTTGCTGGCAGCAGGGGCAACGCCGGCCGCCACTCCCAACTGGCCAGCTGTATTCAGGCTTCCCTCGGCTACGGCAGAAGCCGCCAGTGACGAAGACTTGTCAGGTCCAAGAGACGCCTCGTCTGCCCCGCTGCTTGATCATCTCTTGGTGGCCGTGGCAGTGTTGGCGGCGGCCGTGGCCTGGTGGTCAGAGGAGCGGTTCTCTTCACTGGGAGAAGCCGCATGACCTCTCATGTTGCCAACGAGTCGTCGGCTGCCCTTGCTGCCCTGCTCGATCGCAGTGTGCTACGGGCTCGTCTCATTGTCGTGATGAAGCTGGCAGGGGCCTTGCTCATCACGCTGGCAGCAGCGGTTGTTGCCATGGCTGTGCTTGACCACTGGCTGAAACCGGAGCACTTCTGGTTTGGCGGCAGTGTGGTTTGGCTGCTGGTGCTGGTAAGCGGATGGACTCGGGGCAACTGGCTGGGGCTCCCACGTGCCTGGCCGACGCGGCTTTCTGTGGCCCATCAGTGGGAACAGAGGTGGCCGCATCTGGGCAGCCAGGTTTCCAGTGCAGTCGGCTTTGTCGAGCCAGGGGAAGACGTGTCGCAGGTGTCGCCCGATCGTGTTTTGCAGGTCAGCTCTGCCGGTTTACGGGCATTGGCGATTGAGCATGCAAGGCTCGCGGTGCGGGACCTGCCGGTGGCGAGTCAGCCCGCTGGTGGTCGAGCTGTCTTTGAGCTGATTTGCGGCGGGGCTTGTCTGCTTTTGGTAGTGGGAATAGGCCAGTCGACCTCGCCACATTGGCAGCATGCGTTGGCCCGGCAGGTGCCACCCGCCGTTGGCGGGTGGCCGTCCCAGTCTGCCGAAGCAGGGCGGCCTGGGCGGCAGATAGCCCTGCTCAGTTCGGCTGAATTATCGCAGGCTACACGCAGGCTCGTGGGGCAATTCACTGAACTCGATTCACTTCTTGAGCAGGGAGTGATCACACTCAGACAAGGTGAGGGGCAGGCACGGCTCCGGTCATACGCGGAAGATGTTCGGCTGCTCACAGGACGATTGCCACCAGCCACACCTGCCTGGTTGATTCGTCAATATGATCAGATTCTCAGGCGGGTTCTGTTGACAGATGACACTCTCCCAGCGATCACTCGCATGGTGACGCTGGGGCAGGCAGCGGTGAGCCTGGCTGATGCTGCTGCCATTGAAGGAAGTCTTGCCCGTCAGGTGACGCGGCTGTTTCGTCTGTATCCGGGCGTGCCGCGGACTGACTTGCCGGCTGTGGTTGCCACTCAGCTTGACCGCCTGGCCGAAAGTCAGCGGGTCGTTCGCGCAGTCGTTCAGGGGGCGAGAGATTCGCTGACCGAGGCGGGGGCTGCTGCTGACATATTGACGGTGGAGAACCAGGAGTGGCCGGGTCAGTTTATTGCCGCGAATCAACTGGCCCTGGCTGCTGCTGCTGCGGGGAAATCTGCTGACCAATTGGCAGCGGCTGCCACCAAGTTTGGCCTGCTTGTTCCGGCAACGCCGTCGTGGCAGGCAGGCAACGAGGCTACCAGTCTGGCAGGAGTGTTTGCGGCGGTGGCGGGAGTTGAGGCTGAACTTGACGCTGCCACTTTGACGAAAGCAGCGGCAGACGGTGGGAAGAGGCCGCCAGCCGCAGCAACTGGAGGCAGAAACCTTCCGGACGAGGAGTCAGGCCTGGTGGCGGCCGCTGATCCAGCAGGAAAGCCCGGAAGCGGTCGTTCGTCTGGCCCCATTGCCCCGGCTAGTCAGCAGTCGCAGGAGGGAAGACTCGGGATAGTGATTTCGGGGCCAGGGTGGCGGCTTCAGTCTCCGATCACGCAGGCACCTGGCCGAATGGCAGTCGATGAAACGTTCCTCCCAGAGACAGCGGCAGCCTTTGGCGACTATCTTCAACAAGTGGCTCCAGGCAGGAGTTCGCATGCGGGGGCTCGCTCCTCCTTTCGGGAGACACGGCCTTGAGGCGACTGATGCAACGAGAACACCTGTTCAGAACGCTGATTGTTGGCTGGTGCATCGGAGGTGGCTTCTGGTCTGGGCCAGTTCTCTGTCACGGAGTTCATGCCGCGGAGCCATCGCAGCTGCGAGCCGATGCGGTGCAGCGTGGGCTTCGCTGGCTGGTGACAGCCCAGCAGGAAGATGGCTCATGGGGGTCGCGTGGCTTTCGCGGTAGTGTTGCCGTGACTGCTCAGGGCATGCTCGCGGTTTTTAGCGCGGCCAGCACGCCTGCTGCCGGCCCTTATGCTGAGTCATCTCGGCGGGCCGCCTCGTACCTCAGACGGCATGGTCATGATGATGGATTGATCGCGGCGAATGAGGCGGCAGCTCACGGGCCAATGTATGGCCATGCCTTCGCCACGCTGGCCTTGGCTGAGAGCTGGGGAGAACTTGCGGATCCGAGACTTGTTGATGTCCTGGTCCGGTCGTCTGCGTTCATAGCAGGAACCCAGAGTCAAGCAGGAGGATGGCGGTATCAGCCGATTCCAGGTGATGCGGATATTTCTGTGACGGCCAGCATGCTGGTCGCCTTGCGAGGTCTTGTTCTTGCCGGGGTCGATGTCGATGCGGCAACGGCCGAGCAGGCTGTTGGCTATATCCTTGCTCTGCAGAATGAAGACGGTGGGTTTCGCTACATGCAGGCAGCAGGGCCCAGCGCGAGTCCGCGGACGGCAGCGGCACTGTTTGCGTTGCAGCTTGCAGGTGTTCAGGGGGCGGTAATCGAGCAGGGTTTCGCCTGGCTCGATCAACACCCCATCAGACTCGATGATGCTGACGGCTATGCTTTATACGGCCTGGCGGCTTCTGCATCCGCACGCTGGCAGCGACGGTTGGCCACCGATGACCAGGCGACCTGGACTGCCTGGTTTGAGCCGGTCGCGCGTTCACTCGTCGATCGTCAGCAGGAGGATGGCTCCTGGACCGACCCCTCCTGCCCGGAGTATGGCACGGCTGCCGCGATTTCCATTCTGCAGACGCCTGCCGGACTGTTGCCGATTGTCGCAGCAGAGGGAAGACGCTCAGGAGCCCCGGAATGAACGGGAGACGCATGGTCAACCGGCGGGTGGTGGTGTGTGGCTGTCGGCAGGCAACAGCGAAAGCCTGGCTGGTGCTTGCGGTGTTCACGCTGAGTGCCTCTGGCGTTGGTGCCAGTCGCGCTGATGACTTGCCGGATTCGTCTCCTTCTTCGATCACCGCGACTGTGCCACCATGGCCCGCTGGGCCATTCGTCATCCTGCGGAATGGCGGTGTCCTGGCCGGTCAACTGATGAGGCTGACTCACGATATGATTGAGATTGAGTCTGTCACATGGGGGCGGCTGCGTTTTGCTTCAGCCGCGATCAGTGGCTATCGCCAGACGGCCGGAGACAGGCCTTGGAAGAGCACGAGCAACCCGCAGGCAGCGCCGATCTGGCTGATGCTTGCCAACGGTGATCAGGTTGCCGCTGATTCGCTTGTGGTATCTGCCGGTCAGTGTGAGATTCAGCTTCTGTCGCCCCCTGCAGGTGACCGGCTCGTGCTGCCGCTAACGCGAGTGCAGGCGATTGATTTCTCGGACCCAACACACCACGGCTTCATTAGTGAGCCGGCACTGGGCCAGACGGTTCTCTGGGTGGCTTTCCAAGACGGGTCACGGTTTCCGGTCCATGCTCAGCCCGGTCGGGGCAGCCGCGGGGGCATGCCTAGCAAGGCGGTGGTAATGCTTGAGCCGGTGAGTCTGCCACCGCTGAAGACCCTTTTGTGTCCTGCCGACGAACTGGTTTCCCAGATGCCGCAAGAGGCTGGGCAGTGGCTTGCCTGCCGGCAGCCAGTTCGGGTGGCTGTGTCAGTGGCTGAAGATCTGGCACTAGCTGAACATCTAGAAGCAGGGGGCGTCCCGCTGCTGTCCCTACCTGATGAGGAACGAGTCATTGCGGGAGCAACCTGGGCTGGGGGCTGGCCACGGCTCCGAGGGTTGACCGGCTTTTCAGCGATCGCCATCCATTCACCGTGCTGTGCTGAATATGTGTTCGAGCGGCCAGTCAAACGGTTGGCAGCGGTCGTGGGGATTGATGATTCGGCAGGGCAGAGAGGCAGTGTGATTCTGCGGGTGACTGTCGCTTCACGACGGGCGGCGGGGGGAGAGGCAGGTCTGCTGGAGAC
>RGBY01000102.1 GCA_009919445.1 Planctomycetia bacterium | reverse complement strand
TGCTGAGGCTTCGACTGCCACGGTTGATTCGGCCAACTGGCCGAGTGTCAGGCCCCGCGACGCGAGCATGTCTTTGATTTCGACGAGGCTGGTCTCGCCGAAGTTTTTGCTGGCGAGAACCTCGGCTTCACTGGTGCGGGCAAGATCTCCGAGCGTCTGGATGCCCATCTTGGCCAGGCAGTTGCGGCTCCGCACGGATAGTTCAAAGTCGCTCACCGGGAGTGCGAGTACCTGCTCGAGGCGATCACGCTGCCGCTGTTCCTGCTCGTCAAGCAGGTGATCTCCTGACGCGCTGGAGTCTTTCAGAAAGAGTTGGGCGCGAGAGATGGCGCGTTCGCGACCGGGAGCCTCGAGCGGCAGGCCGTCAAGAATCCGTCGGTAGCACTCTTGTGCCTTGGCAAAGTCGTCACGGTCCTCGTAGAGCAGACCGAGGTTCATGAGGCCGCCCACGGTTGCCGGGTACCGCTGGAGAGACCGCTGGTAACTCTCGATCGCCTCATCGTCATTGCCGACCCGGTCGTGCAGGATGCCGAGGTAAAAAAGTGCCAGGGGCTGGCCAGAATCTGCTGCAACGGCCTGGTTGAGGACGGCAAAGGCCTCTTCAGTTGGCCCGCTCTGCTCAACGAGCAGGGCGCCACGGGCGGCGAGGAAGTCGGCACTCGCCTGCTCGTCAGCGGCAGCAGCGTCGAGGGCACGACTGGCCTCATCAAGTTGTCCTGCGGCGCGGAGAGCATTGGCAATGGCCGCGGTGCAGGCTGCAGCCGGATAGCCCGCGGTTCGGGACGCCTCGAATGATTCACAGGCTTCTTTCGAACCACCAAGCGCTGCCTGAGCCAAGCCGAGGGCGTAGAGGGCCAAGGCAGATCCATCTCCCGATTTCAGGGCAGCAACCGCCTCACTGCAGCGACCGAGCAGGTAGAGGCCAACGCCAAGTCGAACCGCCGCAGCGGGGCTGAGGTCGCTGGCCTGCTGGAGTTCCTGGACGGTTAGCCGTAGGTCACGATGGGTTGCCGGGTTCGTACCCAAGGCATCGGCAATAGCTCGGACTTCAGCAGGGCCGAATGGTCCATTGCCGGCAAGCAGTTCACGTACGTCGATGGTGGAGGGGCTGGGCGATGCAGGAACTTGCATAGTAATGCGTAAGCCTTTCGAGGACAGGAGAAAATCAGCCTTGGCCATGCCATAGGAACCATCGTTCCCGGGGCGTTTGGACAGAGCAAAAGCCAGCGGTGGGAATCGAACCCACAACCCCCGCATTACGAATGCGGTGCTCTGCCAATTGAAGCTACGCTGGCGGCAGACAACCGGTGAATGCGGGGGACCGCTCTACCGGACTCCGCAGCGTAGCGCAGAGCCTCTAGGGCCGTCAAGTGGCCACCCCCCTGCCCGGGTTGGACGTTTGCCCACCGCGCAAAGAAAAAAGTGGGGTCTCGACCCGGCAGGAGCGTCCTACCGTGGCCGAGCGGATCAGGGGCAAGGCGACCGCTCGACCGGAAAAGTCGAAGACCCCACTTTTTTCAGGTGTGGGAGACAAGGGCCGAAGCCCTCGTCTGTCCTGAAGAGGAGTGCATCTGGCGTGCCAAATGACTGATTTTCAAAAATGAAAGCATTGAAACGGGTCTTCTAGCCCGGATGGCTTGTGGATTTTAAGGCTTTTTCCAGAGCATTTTCCGGCACTTTTCAGAGAAAATCGGTTCCTGGGAAAACGGGTCTGGCTAAAACGGGCGTTCCCGCTGCCAGCCTGTCCCAAAATGAGACAGCAATTCCGTGGCCGCTCTGGGGAGGGCATGTGCTGGAGCAGATTGCGTCGATCGTTGCAATCTGCCGCAGGTGGGCGACGGTTCCCTGGCCTGCTGATGACGCGGCCAGGAGTGTCTGGGAAATTTTTCTGGGAAACGGATGGGGTCGGCTGGGCGGTGGCAGGTGTTATGCGGTACCGTTCCCTGACGTCCGTGCCAAACCACCCTCAGCCCTCGATGCGATAGCTCGAGGGAATACGGAGATATCGTGCCCATGAATCCCCGACTGCCCGCCCACATTGGCCCCTGCTGCTGCGGACCGGGGCAACCGCTGCTGGTGATTGTCCGGGATGCGACTGGCCTCCCGGTGACAACTGATATTCATCTGCCCGATCAGGCTGCGCCAGTGGCAGAGGTCTGTGAATTGCTGCAGATCCCCGCTTTTCTCTGCCGGCAGACCGATTTGCTGTTGGCGGCTGCGGCGACCGGCCGGGCCGTGAATGTCAAAAAGGGACAGTTTATGGCCCCTGGCGATATGCGGCATGCGGTCGCCAAACTTCTGGCGGGTGGCTGTGAGGACGTCTTGCTCTGCGAGCGAGGCACCTTCTTTGGCTATGGCCGGCTGATCAACGATTTTGCTGGCCTGATTACGATGCGTTCTCTCGGCGTGCCGGTGATCTTTGATGCGACCCACTCGGTGCAGCAGCCGGCCAGCCAGGGGGATTCCACCGGAGGTGATCATGCCTTGGTCGAACCGCTGGCCCGAGCGGCTGCTGCCGTCGGAATTGATGGCGTTTTCTTCGAGACCCATCCCAACCCTGCCAGCAGCCCGAGCGACGGGCCTAATATGGTACGGTTGGATCGGCTGCGGGGTGTCTTGAAGCGTGTTTTGCAGATTCATGAGCAGCGAGTGGCGATGGGGCATGAGCCGCTGGAGGAGATTGCAGCGGCTGATGCGGAGCGTGCTGATCGTGCCACAGGCCCGTGACCGGTCAGGCGATGGAATGGTGGAGTTCATTAAAAGTAAATAGACAAAAGCAGATAGGTGAAATGAAGCAGCCGGATGAAATGAAGCAGCAGGAAACGGTTGGACCGTGGTCGTCGTGGGGCGTCCTTGTCGTTGTGTTGTCGGTCGTAGGCTGTGGTGGGCAACCCGAGCCACCGGTCGCCCCGGAGGTGCGGATTGTGCCGCAGGTCTCGCAGGAGGTTCGCGGCAAGCTCCTTGATGGCGCGTTGGCGGTGCTGGGCTCGCTCGAGAAATATGATGAGGAATCGGCAGCGGCTCAGGTTTTTGACCGACTCAATCAATGGATTCATGCCGATCCAGTTGGTGATGAGGCGGCCAGTGCGGCCTGGAAGGCCGACCCGTTGCTGGACGGCCTGCCCGCTGCCTATCAGCCACTCTGTAAGCCGGAACGCCTGGGAAGTGCGGTGTTTGATGCGAATCGCGATGTGATCGCAATCAGGGATCAGCGGTGGCTGGCTGACATCGCCATATCAGCCCGAGGCGAAGCACTCGATGATCTCGACATTGCCACCGCCTTGTTTCGGTGGACGATCCGCTCGCTGGCAATTGAGAGCGATCCACCACTCGCAGCAACGCCAGAGAGTCGTGGCGTCCGCTGGTTTGAACGCGGTGAGATCCTGCTGGCTGGTCGGGCAAGTGCCGCACAACGCAGCTGGATCTTTCTGGAACTGTTGCGGCAGGCGGGGCTGCATGGCGTGATGCTGGCAACCGTCGATGCCGAGGGGGGGCTCCGGCCGTGGATTCCAGCATTGATTTCGGGCGGCGAGGCCTACCTCTTCGAGCCCACCTACGGCCTGCCGATTACGCGAGCAGATGGCAGTGGCATTGCGACTGCCCGTCAGGCTGCTGCTGATCCGGCCATTCTCGACCGCTTGGATCAGGGCGGTCGTCCCTATCCTGTGGCAGCCGCTGACATGCAGCGGCTTGGCGTGCTGGTTGCGGCCGACCCTGAAGCGTTGTCGCGCCGCATGGCACTTGTAGAAAAAAATCTGGTGGGGGCCGCGACGGTGCGTCTTGCGGTGGATGCGACGGCGCTCGGCACACTGGCTGCCGCGGCACTTCCGGAAAGTGACAACGCTCCCTCAATGTCACTCTGGCGATTTCCATTTGAGGTTCGTCGTCGCCGTTTGGCTGGCGATCGAGCGACAACTGCGGCGGTCGCGCGAGAACTCGCGGGATTTGCCGTGGCGATGGATCAGGGAGGGGGGACACGCGGAAGCGGGTTGCGTGGTCGCCGCACAATCCGCCCGCTCTACGCAGGCCGGTTACGAGAGTTCCGTGGAGAACTTGACGGTCCCGAAGGGGCCAAGAAGGCCTACCTGATGGCGCGGCCGAGTCGGGCGGTACTTAATGACTTGCTCAAGCAGGTGCCGGAGGCTCAGCGTGATGCGGTTCAGAGGCTCTACGAACAGATGAAAGAGGACGCCACCTACTGGCTGGGCGTGGTGACCCTGGCTGAGGAAGATTACGAGACGGCAATTGACTATCTCGGCAGAATGACCCTTGAGGCATCTCCCGACGGACGTTGGGCTGCCGCTGCAAGGCTGAACCTGGCGACAGCAAAAGTCGGCGTCGGGGCGACCGCCGAGGCGATTGCCCTACTCAATGAGGATCGCTCGCCCCAGCGGTTTGGGAGCCGGCTCCGGGCGGCAGAATTGGCCGAATCGGCTGAGAAGAACCGGGCTGAAGTCGGCAACTGAGCCTTGTCGGCAACCCCGATTGCCGCAGGGCCGTCTGCTCGGTACGATGAGAGGCTTGCCGTTTCCAAAAAAGACAGGCGATCCCCGTGGTTTTCCAGGGCATCGCCTGCTCGTCAAACGGTGTCCCCCCTCAAACTTTTCACTGTAGGCAGAACAAGGCAGAACGATGAAAGAAGGCATCCACCCGCGATACACCGAGGCTGTTGTCAAGTGCGGCTGCGGCAATAGCTTCACCACACGGAGCACGGTGCCCGAGATCAAACTCGACATCTGTAACATGTGCCACCCCTTCTTCACGGGCAAGCTGAAGTTCGTTGACACCGCCGGTCGGATTGAGAAGTTCAAGACGAAATTTGGCTCAAGCGGCTATGCCAGTCTCAAGAAGGGCAAGAAGGCTGCTAAGGAAGAGACTCCGGCTGGCTGAGACCAAGGAAGAGTCTGACGCCAGCGTTGGTCTGGAGCCATGATGTCGGTGGCTGGCCGTGTTGGTCGGTCATGAGGGTGTGTGTGGGCCTGTGGCCGGAATGGTGATGCGAGAAGAACTCGACAGCAAACTGGCACGGTTCGAAGAACTGGAAAAACTCCTCGCTGATCCCCAGGTGCTGGCTGACTCGCAGCGAATGTCAGCCGTGGCTCGTGAGCATGGTGGATTGGCGAGGCTAGCTCGCCAGTACCGCAACTTTCTTTCCCTTGAGGATGAGATCGCCGAGCACACTGAGATGGCTGCCGGTGACGATGCCGACTTGCGGGAGCTTGCCGAGGCCGAGTTGCCCGACCTCAGGAAACGGCGGGATGCAGAGTGGGACAGCATCCTCGACGCCTGTCTTGATGATCCCGATGCAGATCGCTCGCGGTGTATTGTCGAGTTGCGAGCCGGCACGGGAGGCGAAGAAGCAGCACTCTTCGTCCGTGATCTGTTTGAGATGTATCGGCGGTACGCCGCTGAGGTCGGCTGGGACATCGAGGTGATGGATGCCAGCCCGACCGAACTGGGAGGGTTCAAAGATCTTGTGATTGGTGTGTCGGGGCAGGATGTCTTCCGCCGATTGCAGTTCGAGAGTGGCGGTCATCGGGTGCAGCGGGTTCCTGATACGGAGACAAAGGGCCGGGTGCATACCTCTGCAGCGACAGTGGCGGTGCTGCCTGAGCCGGAAGACGTTGAGGTTTCAATTGCGCCAGAGGAGTACCGCAAGGATCTCTTTTGTGCGAGTGGGCCGGGCGGGCAGCATGTCAATAAAACAACGTCAGCCGTGCGGTTGACCCACCTCGAAACTGGGATTGTTGTGCAGTGCCAAGACGAGAAGAGTCAGCACAAGAATTTTGCCAAGGCATTGCGGGTGCTGAAAACACGGCTGTATGAACGACAGCGGCAGATCGAACACGACAAGCGGGCCAGCGAGCGTCGTGGGCTTGTTGGGTCGGGCGATCGGAGCCAGCGGATTCGGACGTACAATTTCCCTCAGAACCGTCTCTCCGATCATCGGCTCAATCAGAACTTCAATCTGGAGAATGTCCTGGTCGGACGGCTTGGAATGGTGATCGACGCGATCGCCGAGCGGGTGCGGCAGGAACGCCGGAGCGGCGTGTCAGCGGGCTGAGTCGGTGCTGCTGGCTCGTTGACCCATTGGGAAAAGCTCCTGTGTGGAGAATTGCCTGACCGTGGAATTACCCGACAGCGTGAAGGCCCCCATTGGCCAGCCGCAGCCTTATGAAGGATGAAGCAGGAATGACCGAACCGGAGAGGCAGACAGTGGCGAAGGATTCACCAGATGTCTGGACCGTGGGCCGCCTGTTGACGTGGACGACTGATTGGCTTGCCAGCCGTGGCAGTGAGTCAGCTCGGCTCGATGCGGAAGTGCTCTTGGCGGCGGTGCGGGGTTGTCAGCGGATCATGCTCTACACCGCCTTCGACGAACCTGTCGATGAGGTGCAGCGGGGCCAGTTCCGGGATCTCGTCCGGCGGCGAGGTGATGGTGAGCCCGTTGCTTATTTGGTTGGGAAGCGGGAATTCTTCTCGCTCGATTTCAAGGTGACGCCCGCCACGCTTATTCCTCGGCCGGAGACCGAGGGGATAGTGGTTCGTCTGCTCGACATCTGCAGGCAGCGAGGAGATGCGGCCGCCAACCCCCGTGTCATCGATGTGGGCACTGGTTCGGGGGCGGTTGCCATTACGCTTGCCAAGCATCTGCCGACGGCTCGGGTGGTGGCGACAGATTGTTCAGAAGAGGCCCTGGCCGTTGCTGCAGTCAATGTGGAGCACCATGGCGTGGGTGACCGTGTGCAGCTGGTGGCCTGCGACCTTTTGGATCATCCTGCCACCGCCGGCAGCTGGGATGTCATTGTGAGTAACCCGCCCTATGTCCGTGAGGATGAATTTAACCAGCTGGCTGCGGATGTTCGTCTCCATGAGCCGCGCCAGGCTCTGGTTGGTGGGCCGACTGGCTGCGAGGTGATTGAGCGGCTGCTCCCGGCAGCAGCATCACGGCTTGCCGCCGGCGGCTGGCTACTCATTGAGGTCGGCCCCTCAACGGCTGAACGTGCAGCCGCATTGGTGGCCGCCACGCACGGGCTCGTGGCTGAGCCGACTCTTCTCGATGCCGCTGGGCTTCCACGAATTATTCAGGCCCGGGCTGACGGTTCGGCTTGCCCCTGAGGCCGGCTGCTCTCGCTTTCTCTTTCAGGCGAGGTTTTTGCACCCGCGAGCGGTGAGCCTCGGCCTGCCCAAACCGGCCCAGCGAGGGCTGGCGCAACCAAACCAGCCCAGGAAGGGCTGGCGCAACCAAACCAGCCCAGGACGGGTCGGCACAGCCAAACCAGCCCGGGACGGGCTGGCACAGCTAGACCGGCGGGCCCAGACCGGCCCGGTCGCAAGACTGAAGAGACAGAAAGGGGGTGGCGAAGTGGTGGTGATCCGCCGGATGGGAGCGTGGGTGCGAAGCCGCTCGCTGCTGCCGCTATTCCCTCCTCGGCTGGTAATTCCTCCCCTGCCGGCCTTGGCTGCCGTAGCGATTGTGATCGCAGTTGGGGCGGCTGCGGGGACATCCCTTGCTGCCTCACGGGCTTTGCCAGCGGGATGCGAACCGTGGCTGGGTGGTGGACTCCTTGGTGGAGCGGCATTGGCGGTCGCCGGTTCGCTGATGACGCGGTCTCGCTCGTCACACAAAGGAGCCTGGCGGTGGCTGCTGCTGGCGTTGGCGTTGGCGGTGTGTACCTGGGCATGGTGGAGCGGACGATTGTTTCCGGCTGATGATCTCGCCTGGAGCCTCGGGGAAACGCCGCGGCCGGTGGCTGTTGCCGGTCGAGTAGTGCGGGGGCCGGAACAGCGGCTCATGCAGTTGGATCGACTCGGGGGCTCGAATCGTGGTCCGTGTTCAGAGTGGCTCCTGGAGTTGTCGCAGGCCCGCCACCATGAAAGATGGCTGCCGGTTTCTGGGCGGGCACGGGTGTTTGTCGATGACCTCCCCAAAGCCCTGCCAGTGGGTGCTGTCGTTCGGGTTTACGGCCGCGGCCTGAGGCCGACACCGGCACTCAATCCTGGAGAATACGACTTCGCCGATCGGGCCCGTCGCGACCGGATTCTTAGTCTGATTCGAGTTCGCGATTGGTCGGCTATCGTTGTGCAGGCATCACCACCGTGGTGGTCAGTCGGGGCTGCCATCGATCGCCTTCGTGCTGCTGCCACCGCCCAGTTGCG
>RGBY01000101.1 GCA_009919445.1 Planctomycetia bacterium | reverse complement strand
GACGATAGCCACTTCCGTAGAAGCCGCTTGTGGGAAAGAATCATTCACCGGCCGCTCAGACGCACTTTCGCCCCCCAGCCACCTTCATGCCTGAACCTCACGATTCGCTTCTCGCCACCCACCCCAGTGACCGGGCCGTCGGCCGGGTGGTCTTTGTTGGTGCAGGCCCCGGCCAGCCCGATCTTCTGACCCTGCGAGCCGTTGCGAACCTCAAGGCAGCAGACACCATTGTCCACGATCAACTTGTGCCCGCCGCCATTCTCGGACAGGCCAATCCTGCAGCGGTGCGAATTCCGATCAGCCAGTTGCTTGCGGCGGAAGAAACTGGGCGGCGTGACCCGGGCCGAACAATCGGTCGCAAGTTGGCAGAACTCGCCGCTGCCGGAGGCTGTATCGTTCGTCTCAAGGGGGGTGATCCTGTCGTCTTCGCTCGGTTGCGGGAAGAGCTTGAGCCCCTTACCAGTCGCGGCATTCCCTTCGAGATCGTCCCCGGCGTGACAGCCGCAACAGCTGCAGCCGCCGCTGCCGGCATCCCGCTGACCTCCCGGGAGTCGGCATCAAGCTTCACTATTGTCACTGGCCACGAAGCGACAGCCAAACGGGCGGCCCTGGACTACCACGGCCTTGCTGGCACCGCTGGCACCATTGTGATTTATATGGGCGTCGAGCAGTCTGCTCAGTGGTCGCAGGCCCTCCTGGACGCTGGCCTGCCAGCCACCACGACGGTGAGCATCATCAGCCGCTGCAGCTGGCCAGACCAGCAGATCAGACAGTCGACGCTGGAAACCTGTGCCGCCGACATCCGTAACTGGAAACTACCGCCACCGGCGATTGCTATTGTCGGAGCTCGTCCAGCTGGCCAGCCTAGTTACCCGCCTCCGGTGGGCCCGCTTCAGGGCTGTCGCCTGCTCGTAACCCGCCCCGCCGGTCAGGCTGATGACCTGATCACCGCAATCAGTCAGCGCGGTGGCGATGCCGTTCACCTGCCACTGGTGACCATTGCACCGCCCCCAGACCCACAGGCATTTGCAGCCGCCGTTGAGTCGGCCTGGTCATATGACTGGATCGTCTTCGCCAGCAGAAACGGGGTCCGGCAGTTTGCCAGGCAGCTTCGCGACAGTGGCCATGATGCCAGGGCGTTGGGCACCGCTCGACTGGCAGCGATTGGCCCGGCGACTCGAGATGCCCTTGAGGAGGCCGGTTTTGCCTGCGACCTCATGCCTGACCATCACCAGTCAGAGGGGCTGGCTGCTTCGCTCGCAACGGCGGCAAAACAAGGCCGCTTCCTGCTCATCCGCGCCGACAAGGGCCGCGATCTCCTCAGGCAGGAGCTAGAGGCCCATGGTCATGTCGTCGACCAGGTCGCCGCCTATTCCAGTCAGCCTCTCACCACGCTTGGGCCAGATACTGACCGTTTCCTCGAGCAGTTTCCCATCAGCTGGATTCTCATTACCAGTTCGTCGATTGCGGAAACGGCAGTGCAGCTGTTCGGCGAGCGATTACAGGCCTGGAAAATTGCCAGTCTCTCGCCGGTCACCTCCGCAACCCTGATTCGGCTCGGCCACCCGCCGACCGTCGAGGCTGCCACAGCATCCACTGAGGCCATGCTCGCTGCCATTGAGTGCTGGCAGCAACTCCCTCAGCCGCAGGCAAGCATGTGAAACTCTGCCGGCCGGGCAGTCCGTACGGCGGAACAACCGGCCGCTTTCTGAACGGGCTGGAGCGAGGCCGGCGGGACGTCGATACCGACGGTTGAATTGGCACAATCCATCATGAAGGGCATCGTGGAGGGCATCACGGCCCCGACGGCAGCCAATCACTTCGCCCAGTTTCACTCTGGAGAAATCTGTGAGTCGCCCAAACAGACCTGCTGTTCGCATCATCTGCGCCCCTCTCCCGCCGCCCGGCGTGGCCCGTTCGCTGCCACCCCAGAGTCACTTGGTCTCCTGGTATGGTCCGCTGACCGCCATCGAATCTGCCGATTCCACAACCCTTCCAGCCGCGATTGAGATCGACCCACTGGCTGCCGCCTCGCGGCGAAGGCTCCGCGAGTTATGTCAGGCCAGCAGGCGGGCCTGTCCCGGTATCGAAGCGGCCGTGGTAACTGGCGATGCGGCACCTCCCCACCGAGACCTCCTGGCAGATGAAGGAATTCGCGTCGTGATCAGCTCTCACTTCAGTGGCAAGGGCCGACCTCGGCGACCAGCCCCAACTGGCTGGCCTTGTCGCAACATGCAATGGGGCCTCTGGGAGGTCTTACGAGAAACCCGCCCTCGTCACAGTTGGTTGTGCCGTGGTGGCCTGCTCCGCATACGCCCCGGAACGTTGGCTGCCATCGACGTGGCAACCTGGTCTCACCGTGATCCTCTTCGCCAGCTCAGCCAGATCCTCCACCGCCTGGAACGGCCGTTGGCGACAAACCGGGCAGTGGTGGCCACCCTTGCTGAGTTCCCCGAACTGGTCACCGGTGCGGAGAGCCGTATCCAGCCTGACTCAATTCTCCGCGCGGCCTGATTCTGGGCTGGGCTATTCCTCTGCGGTACTCGCCAGAACCGACCAACTTAGGTAGGCGAGGATGGCACTACTGAGCAGGAACCCGATGTCAGCCGCAATGCTGACCCGCTTAAAGGGAAACCCGACGGCGAGATCTGCCAGAAACATGATGCCGACAATGCCGGAGACAATCATGCCGACGAACGGAACGGACTTCGACACCTTGCACAAACCTCCGAGAATGAATCGGGCCCGGTTACCGAGTACAGCCGGCAGGGGAGCGGTTCGCCCCCGACACCAAACCGGCTTATGCGATACGATACTTGGAGGATTCCGGTGAGCCAACCGGAATCTTGCATTCCCGTGCCCTGATAACCTCATGTGAGAGGATTTTCCGTGCCCGCTCCTGATGCCGGCCGCATTGCCGTCTACACAGGCTCCTTTGACCCAATCACGCTTGGCCACCTCGATGTCATTGGACGGGCCAGCAGAATTTTTGACCAGATCGTTGTTGGGGTCGGGATCAATCCCGACAAACAACCGCTGTTTGATCAGGACGAAAGGGTCCGCCTGGTGGAGGCGGCTGTGGCCCACCTGCCGAATGTTGCCGTCAAACGCTTTGCGGGGCTGTCTGTCGCTTTTGTGCGCGAGCAGCAGGCGCAGGTCGTGCTCCGCGGCGTTCGCTCGCTGACTGACATTGAGGCTGAGTTCACGATGTCATTGGCCAACCGCATGCTCGACCCCGGCATTGAAACCGTTTTCCTCATGGCGGATGCCCAGTACTCACACATTTCGTCGTCGCTTCTGAAGCAGATCACCCCACTGGCTGATGACGACGCCCTCGCCAAGTTTGTGCCGCCGCCTGTGGTGTCGGCACTCCGCCACAAACTCGCGACCTGATCCTGACGCGGCGAGCAGTCTTCCCCGGCAGCACACCGAGCGACTGGCGTCAGTTCACATCTGCAGCCTTCGACTCGAAGTATTGCCGGAGGTAGCGTGCCCGCTCGATGTTGCGATCTTTGGTCTCAAGTTCGACGCCCCGCAACTTCTGTAAATGAGCCGGCTGGGTCCGCACCAGCAACTGGTTAATGCCGGCCACATCAATGTCATCAATCAGACCAAGCAGGACGCCCATCCTCACCCGCGAGAGCAACTGCATCGTCTCTTCTGCGCTAATTGTCTGGGCCGTCCGCAAGATGCCATACGCCCGACTCACTTGATCATGGACGTTTTGCTCTGTCTCCTGCAGCAGAAAATCGCGAGCCCTCCGTTCATAGTCGATTAAGACTGGAACAACATCGGCGACCTGACTGATCAGATCCTGCTCGGTTCTGCCTAACGTTGTCTGGTTGGAGATCTGATAGAAGTCACCAAAGGCCTGGGACCCCTCGCCGTAGAGGCCTCGGACAGCGAGCGAAATCTTGTGCAGGCTACGAAACACCTTGTCAATCTGCCGGGTGATCACCAGGGCTGGCAGGTGCAGCATGACGCTGACGCGAATCCCCGTGCCGACATTGGTCGGGCAGGCAGTGAGATACCCCCAGCGATCGTGGAAGGCGTACGGAACCACGGATTCAATTTCATCATCGACCGCCGAGACCTGGTCCCAAACAGCGTGGAGGTCGAGGCCGCTGTGCATGCACTGAATCCGTAGATGATCTTCTTCATTGATCATCAAACTGACCTGTTCCTGTGCATCAATGGCAACAGCCCGGGCCCCCACGGCCTCGGCGTGCTCCCGGCTGATCAACTGCCGTTCAACGAGAAACTGCCGATCGAGCTCCTCCAGTTCACCAAGATCGAGGTACTCCAGTTTCCCACCGACGGGCACCTGGGTGAGACGCGAGTGAAGAAACTGTTCGACCTCGGTTCGCTCCTGCTCAGTCGCCCGTCCGACAAAGGGATACTGGGCCAGGTTGCGGGCCAGCCGCACGCGGCTACTCATGACAATATCGGCCTCAGGACCGGTACCCCGCAGCCACTCACCATTCGAAGTTGTCAGTGCATCCAGCTTCATTATGTTCCTTTTCGCTTTTCATCAGTCACCATCTGAGCCTCCCGGCCTTGTCGAGCCCTGATGGCGGGCATTTGCTCGTGCGGGGAACCCTCAAGCCACCAGAGCAATGACGCTCACCCTGACTCACCTGCCGCGGTGCCGGGCTGCTCGGGTGAGACTTTCCTGGCGGGCTCCGCCGCAGCCCGCCAGGCATCCAGCCGTTGCTGGATCTCATCGCGGAGCGTACCGGCTTGCTCATAGTCTTCGTGCTCGATCGCCTCGCGAATCGCCTTTCGCAGGCCGATGACACTTGTCAGCGACTCGGTAGCAGTGGGAAGTGGCTCTGCCCCCGGTGCCGGAGCAGCCCGCTGCGGACGCTTGCCGACATGCTCAACCGCCCCATGGATATTGGCGATGAGGGGCTCCAGTTCCTGCTCGAACTGCACGTAATCGTGTGGGCACCCCAGTCTTCCCTGATTGCGGAACTCGAAGAAGGTAATCCCGCACATGTCACAGACCTTCTGGTCAAGTTCCGAAAGCTCTTCGGCGGTCTGCCCGACCCCGAGGGCTCCAGACGAGCTACCTCCCTCGGCAGCCTCACCGTTAGCCTCGGCCTGATTGAGGTAGACACGGGCATGATCCTCACACAGGTGGATCTCTCGAACATCGCCCGTCTCCAACTCAGTGATGTGAAACATCGCCTGCTTGTCGCACTGCTGACACCGCATGAATCAACTCTTCTCCAGAATCTTCACCAAAACCAAGGCCCGCCCACCGGTCAGGACCGCAAGACGCCTGATCGCCTCTCCGTAGCCAGTGAGATCATAGCAGTTGGCTGCTCACGACAGGATGCCAGCAGCAGCCAATCGCTGCTTTCTCCGAAAAATTGCCGCCTCTCCCGGGCAGCGGCAGAGGGCCCAGTTAGTTCAATCGACCACGCACCCTCCCGGGTTTCCGGCTTGTGCCTCGGCTGTAACCCATGGCAGTTCGTTTCCAACGTCTGCTAGGCTACCAGCATGAGCAGGTGGCCTCGGCTGGCCCCTGCACCCAAGGCCGCCAGCGTTGGTCTCATGTCGCATCTCCCAGACCGTGAACAGTTCGCCCAACACGCCAGACAGGCAGGGCTCGTCCCCGTCTACCGACGGATTTTTGCCGACAGCCTGACCCCACTGTCTGCCTTTGCTCGGATCGACGCAGGCAGCGATGGCTGCCTGTTTGAAAGTGTGATCGGCGGCGAGAAAGTGGGCCGATACAGTTTTCTGGGGGCCGACCCGTTCCTGCGATTTGAAGCCCGAGGCAGCCAGGTCTCTATCCTGCGCAGCGGCCAGCCAGAGGAAACCTTCTCCACTGACGACCCCCTTGCGGAACTCGAACGCCGCATGGCCGAGTTCCGTCCGGCGCGGCTCGAAGAGCTGCCCCCCTTTACCAGCGGGGCCATCGGCTACGCCGGCTACGATGCCATTCGCTATGTCGAGCACCTCCCCAACGTCCCCACCGACGACCTGGGGCTGCCCGATATCAGTTTTGCTTTCTACGATCGCCTGGTTGTTTTTGACCATGTCTCCAAGACCATCGACATCGTCGTCTTGGCTGCCATTGATGACACAACCCCCTCGGCAATTGACGCCGCCTACGATGCCGCGGCAGCTCGGGTCGATGCCACGATAGCCCAGTTGCAAACCGAGACAGGCTGGCCGCCACTCAGCGACATCGGAAGCCTCCGCGAGCCAACCCTGCTCACTGACGGCATCGCCATCGCCAATCGTACTCAGGAAGATTTCCTTGAGGCCGTCTCGCGGGCGATCGATTACATCCTTGCCGGTGACATTTTTCAGGTCGTACTCAGCCGTCGCCTGGCGGTGCCATTTACTGCCCCGCCACTGGAACTCTATCGCACGCTGCGAGTGGTTAACCCCAGCCCGTTCATGTTCTATCTGCGAACGCCAGCGGCGACACTGGTCGGAAGTTCGCCTGAAATTATGGTGCGGGTCGTGGACGACAAGGTGACGGTCCGCCCCTTGGCCGGCACCCGCCCCCGTGGCAAGACCCCTGAAGAGGACCAGACGCTTGCCGAGGGGCTGCTTGCCGACCCGAAGGAACGGGCGGAACACGTGATGCTGATCGACCTCGGCCGAAACGACGTCGGCCGAGTCGCCCAGATTGGCTCCGTTGAATTGACCGACGTCATGGCCATTGAGCGGTACAGCCACGTCATGCACATCACCAGCAACGTCAGCGGCCGGCTGCGGCCTGAAGCGACTGCCTTTGCTGCCCTGCGTGCCTGCCTGCCTGCGGGAACGGTTTCAGGCGCGCCGAAGATCAGAGCGATGGAAATCATCGATGAACTCGAACCACATAAACGTGGCCCCTACGCCGGCGCAGTCGGCTACATCGACTTTACTGGAGCCATGGACACGTGCATTGCCCTCCGGACGGTTGTTGTGACCGGCGGGCATGCCTATGTGCAATCAGGTGCGGGCATTGTGGCTGACAGCCAGCCTGACAAGGAGTTCGAGGAAACGGTCAACAAGGCCAAGGGCATGCTCGTCGCACTCGAAATGACTGCAGCCCGCCTGCAGCAGTCATAGGCCTCATAGGTTCTCGTAGCAGCCGTTTTCCAGCCACGCCCCCCGTCTTTGCGTATCTGTGCATGATTGAGTTTGATCGCATCACTGTTGAGCGACTCGGTGCCGTTGTTCTCGACCGGCTGTCACATGCCATTCATGCGGGGCAGGCCGTCGCCGTGATCGGGCCATCCGCAGCTGGCAAGTCGAGCCTGCTGGAAACGCTCGCCACGCTCTTGCCCCTCCAATCTGGAAGCCTGCGAATCGACGGACACGACGCCACCAATCAGGCAGCGGCTGTTCGCCGGCTGATTGGCTATGTACCGGCTGGCGTCCCCGCCTGGCCGATGATTCGCGTTGATGAGTGCCTGGAACTCTTCGCCAGTGCTGCTGGCCTGCGTGGCGAGCAGCTAGCCGCCGCTGTTAGTCGCTCACTCGAGACAGTGGGAATGATCCACCTGGCCGCCCATCGCATCGACGCGCTTCCTGCCAACCAGAGCAAGCGGCTCCTCCTGGCGAGGGCACTGCTTCATGAGCCGCCTATCCTTCTGCTCGACAATCCCGGTGACAGCCTCGACGCGGACGGCAACCGGTTGCTCGAGGAGTTGGTCACCGCTGCACCTCTTGTCGGCCGGGTCATCGTCGCTGCCTTCAATGACGCCGAAATTCCTCCCGGCTACACCGACCTAATGCTGCTCAATGAGGGGCGGCTTGTAAAAAACGGCCCCTGTCGGCCCGAAGCCTACCCAGAAGTTGACCACTGGCAGATCCGTATCGACTGCCCTGAGTCAGCCGCGTTGGCTGCCCGCGCGATCGGGCATATCGCCACCTCCAGCACCGTCGTTGATGACCATACGTTGCGGTGCAACCTGTCGGCGGCACGCGGCCCTGTTCAGGAGGCCATCGCCGCCGTCATCCGAGCCAACGTCCCGGTGACAGGGTGTTGTTATGATCCGCCTTGGCCAGCCCAGCTGATTTCCCACCATGCCCGCAACTAACCCCGGCAGATCACCTGCGGGTACGAGTAGGCCAGGCAACGGCTTGTTTCCTCACGGCCCCGTTTCGTCGCGGCGGCAGGCGGCAAACACGCGCCAGCCTGCGGCCCGCATGCCATGCGCGGCGTCATATCCGATGCCCGAGGAGCATCCCGTGATGAGAATGGAGCGTTTCATGCGCTCTCAATGGCCAGTTTCGGCG
>RGBY01000011.1 GCA_009919445.1 Planctomycetia bacterium | reverse complement strand
CAGACGACGGCGGCCACAAGCGAAAGCCCAACCGCCGGCAGTCTGTTTCCTGCGGCTAGCCAGCCGGCCAGTCCGGCCACCGAGTTCACCAGAATAAATGCCGCAGAAACCGCCGCGACTTCCTTAATCGGTGCCGCCTTGATGGCGAGTAAGACGGGCGTCAAAAAGACTCCTCCGCCAACCCCCGTCAGCCCTGAAAGAAACCCCAGGCCGCTGCCCAGAGCCAGAAGCAAACCAGCTGAGGGACGCTGAGTGTCCTCTGCGGCTACCTCTGGGGCTACCCATCCAGCTTTCCATTCAGCGAACATTCGACCCGCTGAAAACAAAAGGACCGCCCCCACAACAGCCTCAAACACCGTGGTAGGCATCTGGAGCCAGCCGCCGATAGTCGCGGCGGGGAGGCTAGCCGCTGCTAATGGCAGGAAGAGCTTGTGACTGAAATACCCCGCCCGCGCAAACTGAAGCGTGGCAATCCCACCGACCAGCACATTGAGCAGCAGTGCCACTGGCCGGATTGTCTGCGGCTCGATGCCGGCAAGGCTCATGACGGCGATGTACCCGGTGGCACCGGCATGGCCCACCGCCGCGTAGAGACATGCCACCAGCCCAAGCAGGAGCACGAATAGACCATTAAAAGGTATCATGACCGGTCGACTGGGGTTCGCCCTTCAGGATTTGCACGCAATCAGCGGCCCTGCCAAGATACTGTTTGAGCCGCAGATGCCGCCAGTTTGGCGGACGTCTCAATGCCGACCAGACCCTTGCCCCCACACACTCGCTCGACCCAACCGGAGTTCCCGCCCATGGCCGGTCAACACATCATCACCCGTCGCGGCCTGCTTCCGACAACTGGCTGCCTTCTGCTGCTGGCCATCACGCCTGCCGCTCACGCCCAACGCCCAAAAAACAAAGCATTTGTTGATCCAACCGTCGATCCCAGGCTCCCCAATGTGCTGTTGCTTGGTGACTCAATCTCAATCGGCTACCACACAGCTGTGCGAGAAGCCCTGAAGGGGAAAGCGAATGTCTATCGACCAAAAACAAACTGTGGCCCCACAACGCTTGGGCTTAAGCAGATCGACACCTGGCTTGGTGACCGAAAGTGGGATATCGTCCACTGGAACTTCGGCCTGCACGACCTGAAGTACCTTGGACCAAATGGCGAGAACCTCGCTGACCCGCAAGCCGCAACGTCGCATCAACAGGTGCCGATGGAAGCCTATCAGGCCAATATCAAAACGCTGGCTGAACGTATCAAAAAGGCAGCCGCCCTTTCGATCTGGCGGGAAACCACACCGGTGCCCAAGGGGGCAAAGGGCCGCGTGCCGGGTGACTCAGTGAAGTACAACGCCGCTGCGGCACGGGCCATCGCTGAGGTCGGTGGCGTAATGACCGACCCATTTTTTGCCTTCGCTAAATCAATCAGCGACAAGCAGCGGCATGCTGATGTTCACTACACCCCTGCCGGCTCCCAGGCACTGGGTGAACACGTCGCCGATGTCATCATGAAGGCCCTGCAAGCCCAGAAGTGATCTGAGGTCTTTTGCCGATTTCAGTCAGGGAAATGCTGGTGTTCGATAAAAGCCGCTGTCGCCTGCTGCACCTGCAGATCATCCATCAGCAATGAGTGCAGCTGATTCACTTCAAGCACCTCCGCCCCTGGTAGACGTGTTTCCTCCACGCTCACGACGAAGTCGCCAGCTTCGCCAACAAGTGGATTGGTAAATCCCTCTGGCAGTCGGCCCGCAACAATCCCCACCGGGCATGGAGGAACGCCGAGGCTCTGCTCAAGCTGCTTCCAATCAGGCCCCAGTTCCAAGCCCCCCTGCCCTGCCAGCCAGCCATACGCAGGCATTTTGGCCAACTGTCTGGCGATAGCCGCCCCCTGATTTGGCGGCCCCAGCATGACCACCGACTCCACACGCCCGAGCACCGCCTGGTCGCCGGCAGCCTCCCAGTCAGCAAACGCGTGCCGCAGGACGATATTTCCCATGCTATGGCCGACAAAACTGATTGGAGATTCCGGCGGAAGCCCGGCCACCACCTCACGGAGGGCGTTCGCATGATCAGCAATTGCTGCGCGGCTGCTGGCATATTCAAAGAGAACTGTCTGGCCAAGGTGGTGCTCCTCAAGCATTTGCCGCAGTTTCAGCATTGAGGCCGCTGAGCGGAAAAGGCCGTGAATGAGCACGATGTGTCGCTGGCGGCTGTGCAGATCAGACTGATGCCGGTCAAGTTCCTGCTCACAGGCGGCCCGGCTTCCCCAGGCAACACGGACATTGCCCGGGTCGAGCAGACGCCAGTGCCCAGTGATGGCGTTCTGCTGGATTCGCCAGCCCTCCTGCCAGCGGTGGTCGGTCCAAAATTGCTTGCCACCGATGGTTGCCTTTCTTCCGCAGCCATCTCTCCCCCCAACCCCAGATTGCTGTGCCCAAACACCATATTGGCCAGGACTACAAAAACGACAAACAGCGATCGGAGCGATCGCCAGACCGTCTGGAAGCAGTATCCGCGCTGGTTAGTTGCCAGGCTATTCACGCGGTTCGCCCTTGATTCGAGCCTGAGGGGGAGATCTCAACACCAGTACTTGTGATAAGGTTTTTCTGCAAAAGACATTATCATCAAGACACCCTTCCCTGCCTCTCTTTCCGCTTCCTTCCTGCCTGCTGACGCTTCCATGAACTACGTAACTGTGACGCGGCCTGTTTTCTGCGCGATGCTCATTTTTGGTTTCCATCAGGCAGCCAAAGCTGATCATCACACGCCCATTCTGATTGAAGCGGAAAGCTTTGCTGACCTCGGTGGCTGGAAACTCGATACCCAGTTTATCCGTGAAATGGGCTCACCCTACCTGCTTGCCCATGGGCTGGGCAGGCCAGTCGCCGATGCCTCGACCTCGTTTGAGGTTAGCAAAGCGGGCTCCTATAGGGTCTGGGTACGGACGAAAGACTGGGTCGCTCGCTGGCAGGCCTCGGGGAGTCCTGGCCGATTTCAATTGGAAATCAATGGGAAACCCTTGCCTGAAACATTTGGCACAACTGGCGCTGAGTGGCACTGGCAGGCTGGCGGTACGGTCGAACTGGCTGCTGGCGAAAATAGCCTTACCCTCCACGACCTGACTGGCTTTGACGGCCGCTGCGATTGCATCGCCTTTACCCAGACCCATACGCCACCGCCAAACGACTCGGCAGTGCTGCCGGCATGGCGGCGGGCTGCCCTTGGGCTACCCGCTGAGCCAGAAACCAAGGGACCCTACGATCTTGTCGTCGTTGGCGGTGGCTACTCCGGGATGGGTGCAGCCATTTCTGCAGCCCGCATGGGCCTCAAGGTTGCCCTCATCCAAGATCGGCCTGTTCTGGGCGGAAACGGTTCTAGTGAAGTGCGGGTCTGGGCTATGGGGCTGATCCGTCGCGGCAACTATCCCCGGATCGGTGAGATCATCGAAGAGTTCTGCGACCACGCTAAGAAAAGCCCTGGCACTTACGAGGAATTTGGTGACGCAAAAAAAGAAGAGGTCGTTCGGGCGGAGCCGAATATTGACCTCTTTTTGAACACCCACGCCTTTGACGTCGAAAAGGCTGGTGACAAAAACCGCATTGAAGCGGTGATCTGCCTTGACACCCGTTCCAGCCGTGAACTCCGATTCACCGGCCGGTTTTTCTGTGATGCCACTGGCCATGCCACGATTGGCTTTCTCGCTGGTGCTGAGACTGTCATGGAACCGAAGGGCCGGATGGGCATGAGCAACATGTGGGCCTGGGACGAGGCCGATGAGCCGCAGCGGTTTCCCGAGACGCCCTGGACGCTTCCCTTGGAGATGGCCGATTTTCCCTACCCACGCGATCATCATGGCCAGTGGTTCTGGGAGAGTGGCTTTGACAAGGATCCACTAGCCGATGCCGAGGGCATTCGCGACTGGAACCTGCGGGCTGTCTTCGGTGCGTTCAATGCCATGAAAAATGGTGATGGTGCGGCCCAGCACCCGACTGCCTACCTGACCTGGGTGGCCTACATAGGCGGCCCCCGGGAAAGCCGCCGCATTCTTGGCGATGTTCTGCTGACGCAGGATGACATCGTTACCAAGCGAGCCTTTCCAGACGGCTGTGTCCCCTCGACCTGGTCGATCGACCTTCACTATCCGAAGGAACAATATGCCACGAAGTTTCCAGACAACCCTTTCATCTCGATCGCGGTTCATGACGGGCGGGTTGATCGCAGCTTTGGCTACCCAGTGCCCTATCGCTGCTTCTACTCACGTGATATCGACAACCTGTTTATGGCGGGCCGCTGTATTTCAGTTACCCACGAGGCCCTCGGCACAGTCCGTGTGATGAAAACCTGCGGCATGATGGGCGAGGTGGTCGGCAAGGCAGCAAGCGTGGCAGTCAAGCATGGCACGACCCCGCGAGGTGTCTATGAAAGCCAATGGCCAGAAATGGACAACCTGCTGAAACTACCGGGAAGGGCGCGCCGGGCCAGTCTTTCCGACCCGATTGAAATTCCTGATGATGCCCTGGCCCTCGCAGGCCCGACTGGCCCGATGACTGGGCTTGACCCCCAGCAACTCGCAGCAGACAAGGGTGGAGTAATTGTCGACGACCGGCAGGCCAGAAAAGAGGGGCACTGGACCGAGGGGCGTGGCCTGCAGGGCTATGTCGGCTACGGCTACATCTATGCATCCCCCGGCAGCGACGCGTCTGCCAGATTTACGCTGCAGGCCCCGGCGACTGGCAGCTATGACGTGCTCGTCGCCTGGCAGCCACACGAAAACCGGGGCCGTTCGGTCCCAATCCTGATTGAGGCGGCCGGCTCGAGCCTTTCAGCCACTATCAACATGCGAGAGCGGCCCTCGATTGACCGCCGGTTTGGACCGGCTGGTCGCGTCACGCTGCAAAAAGGCGAGACCTGCGTGGTCGTAATCGGCACAGAGGACGCCGGTGGCCTCGCCCACGCCGACGCCGTACTGCTTAAGCCGGCTGGCTGATTATAGAGAGCCCTGCGGCACCACCGGCCTGAGCTCCATTCCGTTCTTCGCGACCGGGAAAAGTGCCCCCTCCGACTCGAGTGCGGCAATCATAGCCTCGGTCATCTTTCTTAAAACGGCGGGTCTTGCCGCTGCCAAGTTCTCATTTTCGTAGGGATCGGCAGCCAGGTCGAAAAGTTCGTAACGGACGCTACCAGGCTTCTCCTCGGGCAGATAGTGATAGACCAGTTTCCAGTCACCATCCCTGAATGACGTGAAGTAACTGCTGCGGTGACTATGCGGGAAATGCATGAGAAACCGCGGCTGCCGCTTACTCTGGTTCTCACCAGCAAGCTGCGGTGCCAGATTCACTCCATCAACAGGATGGTTGTCAGGGGCTGCAGCCCCTGCAAGTGCAAGCACCGTTGGATAGATGTCCATCACAGTGCCGCATTCGTCCCTGATCACGCCCGCTGGAATCGCGTTAACGCCTCAGACAGAAACGTTTCGCTGCCATGATACTTCTCCAGATGAGGAACGGCCCGACGCTTGTTGCCCTTGATGTGACCATAGCCATCCTCTCCGTAATAACTCCCTGGCTGCCCCCAAGAACAGCCAGCAACGTTGACATCAAACCCGAGATTGTCTGGCCACTCTGCCGGCTCGCCGCTAGGGCCAAAGTGGGCCTTGCCGACAAAGATCGTTTGATAGCCGGCATTTTTGAGAACGCCGGGAAGCGTCGTGGTAGCATCCTGCACGCCAACCCAACGCCAGTCAGGTGGACCAAACGGCCCCCGGTTATTCTGTTCTGAATTGATCCACTGGGTGACCCGATGCCGGGCTGCATTTTGCCCCGTCAGCAACGACGTTCGCGTCGGCGAACAGACACTCATCGCATAGAAGGTCGTGAACCGGGTGCCACGATTAGCCAGTCGCTGCATTGCCGGTGTCCGGTAGAAATCATTCAAGGGATACCGCTTTGGCCTGCCCTCCTCGTCAGTGAGGAATGGAACCGACGTGTCGAGCGGGCCCATATCATCGACCAGGAAGACAATCACGTTGGGATGGTCTACAGCCTCTGTCGCCGCATGCGCCCATGCCGGCGAGATGGCATCCACCGCAAACAGAACAAATGCCGCACATACAATAGCCCAAGAGAACTGGCTGCGTTGTTGCGCCACCATGACAGGCCCACCTTTCATGAAACGTCTTCTGGAAACCAGCTGAGTCGCCGTAGACTATCATCTCCGGACTGCTACCGACGACTTCCCATTCGACGACCACCACCCTAGGCAGGCTTCTCGCCTCGCTGGGCCACCTCACGAATGTCGGCACATGCCTCTCCTTATTCATAGTCTTCGTCTTCTTATCGTGGCCGGGTTGGCTCTGGCCGTGGCCCGCAGCCATCAGCAGGCTCGTACGGAGGCCTCCGCTGTCAGGCTGACCGCAGCCTTATTGCCACGCGTGCAAGCCGTTCTGCCGACTGCCCACCAACTGGGAGGCCCTTCGCTAGTGATTGCCGGAGGCCGTGACCTCCTCAGCGAGACTGGTCAGCCTGTTGGCACCATCCTGCAGACCTCACCTATCGGTGACACCGCCATTGGCTTTTCCGGTTCGACCAATCTGTTGCTGGTCTGTAACACCAGCCAAGAGATTGTGGCCATTGACCTCCTTTCCAGCGGGGACACCCGTGACCACGTCGCTGCCGTGCTTCGGGACGACGCCTTCTGGAGGCAATTTCACGGCCGCACACTTAAGGATCTGATTGCGGGCTCTGGGCCGATCAGCGTGACAGCCGGCGCCACGCTGACAAGCCTCGCAATCATCGACGCCATCAGCCTGCGACTTGGGGGCAGCTCGGCGACAGGCCGCTTTGCCACGCAGCCAACTCTGGCTGATCTCAAAAGGCTATTCCCCAATGCCACCAGACTTGAACAAGACCCGGGCAGCCGTTCCGTTCTGAGGGCTTATGATGGCAATGACATCCCCCTGGGCTGGGCGCTCCGCACGAGCCCGGTAGCCGATGACGTTATTGGCTATCAGGGGCCGACTGACTCTGTCCTCGGGTTTGATACAAGCGGGAAGGCTTGCGGTCTCCTGGTGATTGCGAGCTTTGACAACGAGCCATACGTTGGCTATGTCCGCGACGACGCAAGGTTTTCAAAGCTTTTCGCTGGACAGACCTTCGAAGAACTAGCCGGAATCGTGCCGGCCGACCACGGGGTTGAAGGGGTCAGTGGTGCCACGATGACCAGTCGGGCAATTGCCGAGGCAATTCTGCGGGCTGCGTCGGCCGAGGCAGAGCGGCGACACCAGTCAGATCGCCGTTTCCCCGCAATCATCGTAGAGCGACTGGCTCACATTGAGCCCCCGCAATGGTTCGCAATCGCCATTATCATCCTTGGTCTTGCCACCGGATTCACCCGGCTGCGGGGTGGGCCCTGGGGCCGGGTCATCCTGCCACTGATTGTTCTGACATACCTGGGCTTTGGTGCTGGTGCGGTTCTTGCCCGCGTTATCCGTCCCCGTAGCCGCCCCTGGCTCAACAGCGTGCGCCGACCTCTGCAGGCGACTCTCAAGCAACTACGCTGGCTACCCGTTGCCTTTCTCGTCACCGCCTTTGCTGTGAGCTATTTCCACCTGCCATTTAACCTCGTCGACCTTGAGCCGTTCGATGCCTACCTGCCTGCCGTAGCAGGTGTTGCCGCACTAGTCTGGTTTGCCCTTAGCCTGACTGCCAGCTGTTTCGTTCCAATGGCCTACTGCCATTACGGCTGCCCCACCGGAGCCCTGCTTGACCACCTCCGATTCCATCGCCGTAGTGACAGGCTTTCCTGGCGAGATGCCCTGTTGGCAGGGTGTCTTGTGGCTGCCATCCTGCTGTCCTGGTGAGCCTGAGGATTGAACCATGCACACCTCGTTGTCTCGTACGCTCCTGCTTGTTTCCAGCCTCGCAACGCTTGCCACCGCCAGCGCGGAGCCGCTGACATTCGCCGGTCCGGCCATGGGGACCACCTACCGTGTCCGACTGGCCCGCCCAATTGAGGGAAAGTCGCTCGGCATAGTCCACCGCGAGGTCGACCGGTTACTCGAGAAACTCGACCGTACCCTGAGCACATGGCGTGACGACTCTGATATCAGCCGCCTCAACCGAGCAGCGGCCGGTGAGTGGGTTCCCATTCATGCCTACCTGTTTGACATTCTGACGATTGCCAACCGGCTGCATCGGCAAACTGGTGGTCGTTTCGATGTGACGGTCGCCCCGTTCGTCCACTGGTGGGCCGGACAGAAGCCGTTAGGGGCCGCTCCTGACGGTGCCGCCATCCCGCCCGACATTCTCCGAATCACAGGCATGCACTCGATTTCACTTCGCGGGCCAACTGCTACCGAGCCTGCCGCCGCACGCAAGGAACACGCCCAGACAGCCATCGATCTCAACAGCATCGGCCCAGGCTATGCGGTCGATCAGATAGGCGAGCTGCTGCTTAGGCTTGGCTCAACTGCACATCTCGTTGAACTGGGGGGCGAGGTCCGCTGCTGGGGCAATTCACCTGGTGAAGAGGGGTGGCTTGTCCACCTGAATGCGAACAGCCTGCCCTCGCCGAGTCCACAGACCATCCGGCTGGCGGCTGGAAAGGCAGTTGCCGTCGCCGCATGGTCGCCACAGCGACCAGTCATCGATCCCCGGACCGGTAGCCGCATCTGGAAAATCCCTACGCAGCCCGCAACTGCCATTTTTGCCCCGACCTGCGCAGAAGCCGATGCGCTTGCCACTGCCGGCCTGATCCCAAAATAGACAGATGGTGATAGCGAGATGGATCACAACCGCTACTCATCAGCCTGATTGACGCCGGCCTCCGCAGCCCGAAACCGCCTTTCGAGTTCTCTGATCCGCTTCCACTCAGGGTGGTCTGGGTTGGCCATTTGGAAGACCTCCCGACACGCCGCAACAATCGGCCTAGCCTCTTCAATACGATTGGTTGCGAGGAGGACGTTTACGATCGGAACACGGCCGCGGAACCGCCAGATTGGATGGCTATCGTCAAAATTATTTTCAGCGATTGCAAGACACTGCCGGGCCCGTTTTTCTGCTTCGTCGAATTTGTCCTGCTGAAGCAAGACCTCAACCCAGTTCCCCAACAGGATAATGGCCTGAATATTATCGACCGCTGACTTGGGGTCTGGGCTGAGTGCTGGTTCGAGCACTGGCCAGACCTCTCGATACGCGGCAACTGCTCCCGCTCGGTCGGAAAGCGCAGATCGGTAGCGTGCTAGCATAAGGAGGCTATTCTGGACCATCCCCCGCTTGACGCCTCCACCTTGTCTCAAAATCCGGACCGCCCGCTCCTGAAGCGGCAGGGCTGCCGCCAGATCGTCTGCCGCAACGTGCCAGCGAGCCAGCAATTCAAGACAGGCAGCAGTCTTATCGTGCTGGTCACCAAAATGCCGCTGATAGATGTCGAGTGCTCGTTCAATGAGCTGTCGCGACTCAGTAAGGTGCTCATCATCAAGAAGTTCCCTCGCCAGTTTCGCATATGCCGATGCCGTTGCCGGATGATCAGGACCGTAGGCATCTGCAATCAGTTCGGCCGCGTGCCGCAGGAGCGGCTCAACGTACGCGGCTGTCGACACCCTCACCTGATAGAGTCTGGCAAGTTGCTGGAGGGCCCGCGCAACACGCGGGTGCTCTGTGCCATGTCGCTTTTCCTCAAGGCCAATCAGCCGCTCTAACACGGCCTCTGCCTCCTGAAACCGTGCCCGAGTCGAAAACAGGATGTCCGCCAAGACGACCAGTCGATCGGAGTAGTCATCACCATCATTCCCAGTCTGCCGGCACACGCCTGCGAAAAGGGCAAGGCTGTCGGCATACAGCGGTCCTTGTGGATCAATCGCGTATGCCTGCTTGACTGCCTCGGAAACAGTCGCCGCTGCCCGGGAATGGTCCCCACGGACGAGTGCCAGCTCTGCCGTTTCCAGCAGCACGGACACGATCATCTCCCTCTGTCCCTCTTCTCGGCCATCAAGCTCTACTGCAGACCGTTCGGCTGCTTCAACAGCTACACCGGCGGCTTCGAGCGCACTGAGTCCGCGAAGTGATCGCCCGAGCGTCACCTGCACCCGCGCCCGACTAAGGGGATCAGCCGCAAATGCCGTCTCGGCAGACTTCACTGCCGGCTCAAGCACATCCCGCAACTGCGTGCCGGGCCCCTGCAACTCAGGGCTGGAAGCCCGAAAGACGTCGAGAAAGAAGTCGAGCATTCCTGACACACGATTTCGCTCTTTGATTGCGGCCACACGAGACCGCTCGGCACGGACGGCAAACACCGAAATTGCTACCACTGAACCGAGCAGCATGACCAGGAGAGCCGCTGCCCCGATCATTACCAAGCGATACCGCTTCCACCAATATCGCACCGAATCAAGAAGCGTTGGCTCGCGGGCACGAATCGGCTCCCCCTGGAGATACCGCTGCAGGTCAGCCGCCAGATCACCAGCCGATTGGTACCGCTCGCGCGAATCTTTTCGCAGGCAGGTAGCCACAATCATTGATAGGTCTCGGCTGACACCTGGTACCACTGAGGAAAGTATTGGCGGGTCAAACTCCTCAATCAGTTTGATTGCCGCTGCCAGCGAGCCCTTGTGACAGTCATAGGCTGGGTGACCCGCAAGCATCTCGTAAAGAACCAGTCCTAGGGCGTAGACATCTGACGGTGTGCCAACCTCTGACGCTGTTGTCGAAACCTGCTCCGGACTCATGGCCTGCAGGGTTCCAACAAGTTCACCGGTCGCAGTCTCGTTTGCGGGCAGTCCGTTTTCATTTGAGGTGAAACGCGCTACTCCAAAATCGATGACCTTCACCCTGCCGGTACCAGCCACAATGATGTTTTTTGGCTTGAGATCGCGATGCAGCACACCAATTCGATGGGCATAGGCGATACCCTCACAGCCCGCCAAAAAAAGCCGGACGCGTTCCGTGATACTCAGGTTGTGCCTGCGTGAGAAGCTAGTAATGGCCAAACCATCCGGCACAAACTCCATCACAAGGTAGGGGGCGTCACCAGCCTGTTCTCTCTTGATGCCCGCAGAAAAAATCTGCGCGATTGCGGCGTGTTGCAATCGGCCAAGCACCTCAGCCTCATACGTGAACCGTCTGATTGCTGCAGGCGTGAGTCGCTGCGGGCGGATCACCTTCACCGCAACGCTGCGGTCGGGCCGCATCTGCCGCGCCTCGTAGACCCGGCCCATCCCTCCCTCGGCAACAAACCGGATGATCCTGCAATCACCCACAACCTCACCTGCCTGCAGGTCGGCAGGCACAGGCTGACCATTGCTAGCCTCGAGAAGATGGCCCAAATGGCTCACGCCACTGAGCTGATCTTCCTGACTCCCCGCTGTCGCCTGATCCCCCGCTGTTGCCTGATCACCCGCTGTCGATAGTTCAGCCTGCTCCGCAGCGGTATCACGCTCCGTCGCCTTCCGTGCATGTTCTTGAGGATGCTGCGGCATATTCCAGGCTGGCTGCCCACTCGTACTCCGTCAGATATTCAGGCATCAGGCCCAAATATCTCGATGTCATCAACCCAGGCCTCACGGTGAACAGCCAAACGAATCCGTCGTTTGGTTGGGTGCCCAATCCCGGGTGAAGACAATTCTCCTGCGGTTTTGCCATCGATCATCACGGTCATCGTGTCACCAACGATCTTGATTTCCAGATCGTGCCATGCGTCTGGCGTGAGTGAAAGCGGGAACTTTTTCTCGTTCTCTGCAATCCGCTCACGGTCGGCAGGCGTGAGCTGCTTTGCCTTGGATCGCGCGTGCGTCTCAAACTCCATGCGGCCGGTCTTAAGGTCCCGGATTTCCAGCCCATTCAATCGGATTCGGGGCATGCAGAGGTGGCCAGCGTGGACTGATTTTTCCTGCATGTCGGCAATGTTGACACCCAGATCATCACCCTTCCCCAGTTTGAACCGCATCCGGATGACGGCATCCGTGAACTCAACATCCTGAGTCACAGAGACCCCATGGTCTGCAACGTCAGCCATCTTGATAAAGAGAGCACCGTCTCGCAGAAAAACCTGCTTCACTCCCTGCGCTCGCGCTTTGCTATTTGTCCCCCAGTTATTGCCAGGTCGCTCTGGGGAATCAGCGGCTTCAGAACGCTCAAACCCATCGGCGAAAAGCAAGTTTGGAAAGCCACCCGGCGGCTCCGATGCAAGCCCTGCGGCCATAATCACGAAACTGATGAGAGTGGCGACGAAAAGCTGGCCTACGCCAGACCGAGTAAGGGTTCGCATGACCAACACCTTGTTCTGGTAAAAGAAAAGTCAACGCCGACCGCCCAAGCCAATGCTGGCCAAAAGGGGTGACCGGGCCTCGTTGACGATGAGCATATCTCACAACTGCCCCCCTCCTCCAATTCGCCATGAAAATCATTCCCACAGCCCTTATTTCGGCTGTCCTCACCAGCACGTTCACCGTCGCCATTGGTTCAGCCGCTGCCGCTACCCCACAGCCAGAAAGCCTAGGGGAAGATGTTGTCGCTGAAATCTATAACCCGGGATCAGACCAGCCGCTGCGTATCCATCGCTTCGATCCGCCCGGACACAAACCACAGGTTGACCGCCGGCCCGCCGTGGTCTTCTTTTTTGGTGGTGGCTGGGTCGGGGGTGATATCCGCCAGTTCGAGCAGCACGCCCGCTACCTGGCCACGCGAGGCATGGTCGCCTTTCTCGCTGACTATCGGGTGAAGAGCCGGCATGGCACCGGGCCCGATGCCTGTGTGGCCGATGGCAAGGCAGCCATCCGCTGGATTCGCACCAACGCCACACGCCTCGGTGTCGATCCCGACCGAATCGCGGCCGGAGGCGGATCAGCAGGCGGACAGGTCGCAGCAGCCGCTGGCATGTGTGATGGACTCGACCCTACCGCCGAGCGCTCTGCTTCGATCAGCAGCAAGCCTAATGCACTCCTTTTGTTTAATCCTGTCTATGACAACGGCCCCAATGGCTGGGGACATGCCGCAGCGAAAGCCTGGTTTCCTGCCATTTCCCCGGCCCACAACATCACCACCGACGACCCACCGACCACGGTCTTTCTGGGCACCGCCGACAGACTCATCTCAGTGGAAACCGCCAAGCGATTCGACGCTGCACTCAAAGACGCTGGCGTCACATCAGAGCTCTGGCTCTACCCAGACGAGCCCCATGGATTTTTTAACGAGCGGTCAAGCCAAACATGTTTCATTGATACCGTCCTGCGGATGGATGCCTTTCTCGCGTCACTGGGCTGGCTGGAAGGCCCCGCAGACCGGACCCTGCTCAAGAGGCTATTGAATCAACCACTCGCACAGCCCAACATCGTTGTGGTCTTGTGCGACGACCTTGGGTACGGCGATGTTCACTGTCTGAACCCAGAACATGGCAAAATCGCCACCCCCCATGCCGATCAACTTGCCCATGAAGGGCTCATCTTCACCGACGCACATTCCGGATCGTCTGTCTGCACCCCTACCCGCTATGGCCTCCTAACGGGTCGATATAGCTGGCGAACCCGACTTCAGCGTGGTGTGACTCAAGGCTATGCCCCCTGCCTGATTGCCGCTGACCGTCCGACCGTGGCCAGTTTCCTGCAGACGCAAGGCTATAAGACCTCAATCGTAGGCAAATGGCACCTCGACTTTCAGTACCTCGACCCGGTCACTCAAGAACCGCTGCACCGTAAGCAGCAGCGGCTACCGCCTGTCGGCGCACGGATTCCCGACGGCCCGATCACCCGTGGCTTTGATTATTTCCATGGCTTTCACCATGCCGGTGACATGCAGGCGGTGATTCAAAATGATCGTGTCATTGAGCACGACGATGAGATTAACATGCTGCCACGGCTGACGACGCAAGCCGTCAACCAAATTGAAACACTCTCACAAACACAGCAGCCTTTCTTCCTCTACGTACCACTCAGTTCCCCCCACACTCCGATTCTGCCCTCCCCGGAGTGGCAAGGCAAAAGCGGCCTGGGTGACTACGGCGACTTTGTCATGCAGACCGATCATGCCCTCGGTGAAATCATGTCCGCAATCGAGCGGAGCGGCTGTGAAGACAAAACGCTTTTGATTTTCACCAGCGATAACGGCTGTTCCAAAGCAGCCAACATCCCTGAACTCGCCCGTCAGGGGCATCACGTCAGTGGGCCATACCGGGGCTCCAAGGCCGATCTCTGGGAGGGTGGCCACCGAGTTCCGTTCATCGTCCGCTGGCCCGGCCGAATCAAGCAAGGCTCAACATGCCAGCAGTCGCTCTGCCTCACCGACCTGTTCGCCACCGTCGCTGAGATCCTGCTTACCAACCTCCCTGACGGCTCCGCTGAAGACAGTGTCAGTTTTCTCCCTGCATTGACTGGTCAGTTGATCAGCCCCGTTCGAAGCGGCATTGTCCATCATTCTATCAGCGGTCACTTTGGCTACCGCCACGACAACTGGAAGCTGCTCTTGGCGCATGGTTCCGGTGGCTGGACAAGCCCCAAGGAACAGAAGGCCCGAGAACAGGGCTTACCAGCCGCCCAACTCTACCGGCTCGATCGTGATCCTGCAGAGACAGAGAACCTGGCGGCAAAAAACCCTGAAACCTTCGGCAAACTGCTTGGCCTCCTCAAGGCTGACGTCGACCGTGGCCGCTCAACGCCGGGAACCAATGCAACGAATGACACAACTAACATCCGTCTTTGGAAGAGCGGAGAACCACAAAACCTCGGCTCGGCAGTTGGGTCTGCTCCGTAACGCGGTGGCAGTCGACTACTTGGTGGTCGACTGCGGGACCAGTGAGATCGCCCGAATGTCACAGAGGGCAGCCTTTGCAATTCTTGTGGGCTTCACTCGCAGCTCCTGCTGGCCGGCTGACTCAAGCACAACTGACCCGAGATCAACCCAGCGAAAATTCTGGAAGTGGCCGGTCTCTATTGGTGAAAAAGCGAGATCGACGCCGGGTTCCCCTGGAGGACCGATCGTGAGGACGGCATCGCTACCTCCCTGTCCCTTCCCGCAGCCCTGAAGAATCGCCACGGCGTACCGACCCGGCCGTGCAACGGTGAACGACCAGAGTGCCTCATCATCTGCCTTGGTCCAAAATCCGACCGTGTTCTTGTGAGGCTGCGGTTCATACCGCAGTTTTTCGCCACAGGTTTTCGCCCAACAGCCATGCAAGAACAACGAGCCATCACCGGCTGCTTCGATCGGCTTGAGTTCCTCACCAAGAAGTGGTGGCCAGTCACAGTCAAGCACGATGGCCGAGCCCTCTGCCGGTGCCTTCTGCCACCGCACACGCCACAGCGTCGGCTCAGGCACAACCTCTACCTTGGTCGTAGGTGCCCCCTTGAAGCCGGCCGAGCGAAGCGACGTAAACAGCCGCGGTATCGTTAGTTCCTTGCCAGCCAACCCCTCTGGCGTCAGATCAAGCCGCACCTGATTGCCAAGCCGGTAGGGAACACAGCCAACAAATCCTGCAGCCGGCATTTCCTGCCACGACTGCGTCGGCATGCCATTTCGCTCCTGCGCCTGTAACTGACCCACTCCCGCCAACAGACAGACAAGGAGACCACTATAGAACCTTCTGGCTGTCACGAGATTCCCCCTTTAGGAAAGAGCGTTGTTCACCGCAGGGAAAACCAACGCAGCGGTCCATCCTGCACAAATAGTCTAGCGAACGACCCGAGCACCGCCGCCGGACATCACCTTTTCAACCTCCTTACGTGTCGCCATTGAGGTGTCACCGGGCGTTGTCGAGGCTAAAGCCCCGTGGGCGGCACCATATTCAACCGCTTGCTGCGGATCATTAAATTCGAGGAAGCCAAAGGCCAGGCCACTGGCAAAACTATCGCCCCCGCCAACCCGATCCAGAATTTCCAGGTCGGGATACTTCCGGCTGTCGTAGAACGCCCCATCGTGCCAGAGGATGGCCGACCAATCATTTCTGGTGGCGGTGATCACCCGACGCAAGGTGGTCGCGGCCACTTTAAAATTCGGAAACTGAGCCACCGCCTTCTCTATCATCTGCTTAAAGGCAGAGGTTTCAATTTCGCTGATCGACTCATCGACGCCTTCGACCGCAAAACCGAGCGACGCTGTGAAGTCTTCCTCGTTGCCAATCATCACGTCGACATGGCGCGCGATTTCCCGATTGACCTCCTGCGCCTTCTCGAGTCCCCCAATACTCTTCCAGAGGCTGGGACGATAGTTGAGGTCGTAGGCGACAATCGTGCCATGTCGCTTAGCCGCCGTGACCGCCTCGATGGTGAGGGCAGCGGTGGTTTCTGAGAGGGCCGCAAAAATGCCCCCCGTATGGAACCAGCGGGCACCTAACGATCCGAACAGATGATCCCAGTCGATGTCACCTGGCTTGAGTTGGCTCGCAGCCGTGTTGCCACGATCGGGGTTCCCGACCGCCCCACGGATTCCGTAACCACGCTCAGTGAAATTGAGGCCGTTGCGAACCGTGCGGCCCATCCCGTCATCCCCCCGCCAGACAAGATGATCGGTGGAGACGCCACCCTGCATGATGCAGTCTTCGATGAGATGGCCAACCTCATTGTCGACGAAGGCGGAGACAACGGCGGTCTTCAGCCCGAAGCATTTCCGCAGGCCCCGCGTCACGTTGTACTCACCGCCCCCTTCCCAGGCCTGAAACTGCCGTGTTGTGCGAATGCGACCCTCACCCGGGTCGAGCCGCAGCATCACCTCACCCAGCGAAACAGCATCGTAGTGACAGGACTCTCTGGGCTTGATCGGTAGTGACATAAGGTTGGTGCTCCTGAAGCGTTATGAGTTTCGGAATATCACTTAAGCAGTTGGTAGCGCAGCCTGGTCGATGACCGGGACGGCAGCAGCCGCCGCGATCTCGTTGAGCGCCGCGACTTCTGCGGCTGAAAACAGCAGGCCGCCGGCTGCATCACTGCGACTGGCAAACGCCGCCTCGAGCTGCCCGGGCAGCAGGCAGCCCTCGTTGCCATGCCCGAGAATATCAGTCAGTACCGCCTTGAGGTTCGCCGCCTGCGACCGCCCCCCGGCGAAACACCCAGACGAGACCGCCTCTGGGTGAATCACCTGAAAAAAGAAATTGCAGGACTGCTTCTCATTGGGAACCGGACTGCGGCTCCGCAGCGTCGGCAAAGACCCTCCAATCAGGCCCGCCACCAGTTCATTGATGAGTGCCAGCCCATAGCCTTTATGAGCCCCGAAGGGCACGAGCGATACGGCGGCGTGGGGATCGGTCGTCGGCTTCCCATCCTTGTCGACTGCCGCCCCCGGAGGTAACTCCTTTCCCTCTCTCTGAAACTGCTGAACCCGCCCCATGGCAATGACTGAGGTCGCCCAGTCAATGACCACCGGGAACCCGACCGCATCAGCAGTGGGAAAGCCCCAGGAATGCGGGTTGGTCCCAAGCGTAGGATAGACACCCCCAAACGGGACAACCTCGGCGAGTGACGCCGTGCAGTTGGTGTAGGCAATGTATCCCCGCTTGGCCGCCTCCATCACATACCCGCCGCCCCAGAGGTAGTGGAAGGCATTATCGACCGAGACCGTTCCAACGCCATGTTTTTCTGCGAGTTCGATGCACCGTTCAATCGCCTCCCAGGCAACCGCCTGGCCGAGTTTCTTGTGGGCATTCCAGACCTCAGCGGAATCAAAGCGGCTTGGCAGTCGCTCAATCGCAACGTCGGGACAACAACCACCAGCTTTTGACCCAAACAGGTCGTCGAGGTGGATGGCCTTGATGGCGTTGTGTGTGCGGATGCCGTGCCGGGTCGCTGCTGTCGCCAGTTTGGCGGCATGCGCTGCCTCTTCAGGTGCAAAGCCACGAGACGTATAAGCCGCCGTGACAATTTGTTCGTGGACCTCAACTGGAACGACATAGAAGGTTTCGGACATTTCAGACTTTCTCGATAGGCCTCAACAGTACAAAGCGGTCAAACAGTGCCGCTTCGATCACCCGCCCCGCCACGGTCGCCTTACACCACACGCCGCACTGGCACATCCGGGTTGACCTGAGCCAGGGGTGGCTCACCATGCATGGCCCGAATCAGATTGGTCACGGCGGCCATCGCCTGCCGCTGCACACTTTCAAGAGTTCGTGACCCGATATGTGGCGTCACCAGACAATTCGAAAGCCGTGTGAGTGGATGATCGGCGGCAGGGGGTTCTTCATCAAGCACATCTGTGCCATATCCCCGAAGCCGGCCCTCAGTAAGTGCAGCAGCGATGTCGGCCGTTTTCACAATTTCACCACGAGCACAATTCAGAATGATGGCATCGGGCTTCATCTGTCCGATGGTCTCAGCGCGGATGAGGTCCCGCGTCTCTGGCGTCAGGTTGGTATGCAGCGAAAGGTAATCGACCTGAGGAAAGAGTGCCTCGAGGGTTTCTACCCGTTCTACCTTGTGTTCGGCGGCGAAGGCCTCGTCCCAGTAGAGGTCATAGCCCAGCGGCCGCATGCCAAAAGCAACTGCACGCTTGGCCACTTCCTTGCCGATGCGGCCCATGCCGACGATGCCGATTGTCTTGCCCAGCAGTTCACGACCCGTCTGTCGCTGCCAGCCGCCCGACCGGGTTGAGTCAGCATGGAAAAGGAGGTGCTTTTCCAGCGCCAACAGCAGCAGAAACGTATGTTCGGCAACCGTGGTGTGGTTGACCCCGGGCGTGAAAAGAAGCGGCAAGCCCATCTCGGTGCAGGCAGCGACATCAATCTTGTCGACACCGATCCCGTACTTGCTCAGCACCTGAAGCCGGGGCCGGGCCTTTTCCAAAACCGCTCGGCTGATGAGGTCATCACCACAGATGTACCCATCGACGTCTCCAACCGCAGCCAGCGTGTCTTCCTCGGACAGCGGCCCCCGGGCGGTGACAATCTCCCAACCCGTATCGGCAAGAGCCTGATGGTGATCACCCGGCGTGTCCTGAAACGACGTGGTCGTAACGAGTATCCGGGTCATGCTGCCTCCTGTAGCTGAGAATTGACTGCAACCGATCACTTTAATGACGGCAACCGACCTGTAAAGAGCAGCAGCCTGCTGCTCTGGCTAGAGCCCGCTGACGCCTTCGCGAAAGTCTGCCTGCAAGAGACCGAGCGAATGGCCATTGGATCGATAGAGCATGCTGGAGTGGTGATCAGCTCGGCCACACCCCGCCAGACCATGGCGAAACAGCCAGTGCCGCTCACCGTCCGCAACCGGGAAGGCAGCAAACTCCGCTGCTCGTGCCGCCGGCACCCGCGTCTTAGCCCACGCCCATACGTTCACGTGCAGCCGATAGTCGGCATCAGGCTGCTGCCGACACCAGAAGCGATATTCAAATTCCGTGACGCAGCAGCAGGCCTGCCAGACGCTACTGCATGCGGCGTCAGTCCGCAGAGCCTTCTCAGCCCGCAGTCCAGCCGGTGACGTTGTGATAACAATCGCCGGAAAACCGCTGCTAAACCTCGTGGATTTGCCTACGAACTGAACCACCTTCCCCAACTGCTGCCGAAGGTAGTTTGAAATCAGTTCCTGCTCACAGTCGAGTTCACCCGCAGTCGGCGGTGGCCGGAGCCGCATAAGGCTCGCCTCCGGTGGCCGGCGAGTCCGCTCCTTTCCCACAGCCGCCTGCAGCCCCCGCAGCCAGCGGAGGGCCGCCGGGGCGAGTGGTGGAAGATCACGATCAGCGACGGTCATGTGGCATCCCGTTTAAGGCCCGAGCGGATTGGCGCTGCAGCCAGTGGATCATCTGGCCAGGCATGTTTTGGATACCGCCGCTTCAGCTCTTTCTTAACCTCTGGATAGGTCGTCGCCCAGAAGCTCGCCAGGTCAGTTGTCAGCTGTTGCGGGCGATGATTTGGTCCGAGCAGCTGCACAAGCAGCGGCACCCGGCCAGCCACGATTCGCGGGGTGGCGGCCGTTCCGAAAAGCTCTTGTATCCGGATACTCACCCGCGGCTGGCTGCCGCTGGCGTAGTCAATCGCATGGGTGCTGCCAGTCGCGAGGGCCAGATGCTCAGGCGCCAGACGGTTCACTGCGGAAACGACCTCATACCCCAGGATCGTCGTCAGCAGGCCCAGCCAGTCGGCCTGCCGAAGTTCGGCAAATGAGGTCAGGCCATGGCAGCATTCAGGAAGCCGCGACAGCAATTCTTCATCGCCAAGTGGCGGCAGCGGCGGAATCAGGTCGGTCGACGACTCTTGATCGCCAACGGTGGCGAGCCAACGGGCTCTGGCCAAGAGGCTCCCTGCTGCGGTGTCTGTTGCCGGCATCACTGCCGCCGGACTGCGGGCCGCCTCGGCGACAAGCACCCGCATGGCCTCAGCGGCGTCGGGAATGGCAAGCGGGGTTTCATCAAGTGCCAGATCAAACCAGCAGATCCGCCGACGGGCCTCAACACGCTTCTTTGCCGTATTGAAGGCAACCTCGTCAACTCGCCTGACCTGCGGCTGGTCAGGCGAGTCCTCCAAGAGCCAGGATGCCTCAATGGCTGAAGCCAGCCGCACCTTGACCTCGCTGGAGGCATCATCGATGTCGACTGCCAGGAAGTAGGGTTCCTGCCGCACCCGACTTGCCCGGTCGAGGCGAACACCCCTTCCTCCCACCATGGCCCCGCGGTCAGATGATCCGGCCCGCAGCCGACAGACGCGATCAGGGAAGGCCGCCAACAACACCCGCCGGAACGCCTCCTCTGGCTGTTCCGCACGCGGCCCCGCCAGGTTTTCAACAAGCCGGTAGAACTGATCGGCTGCTCGCAAGATTCCTCGAGCCGCGCCCGCATGCAGCGGTCCGAGGCCCGGCACGCCTGCAGCATTTCCCGTGGCGTAAAAATGCTGAATCGCGAGCACCCGGTCATACACATCGGAACGGGTCCGCTGCTGAATCCGGTCACGTGGCCCAGCCTGCTGCTGGCCACCGGCGCGAAATGGATCACGTTCTGAGAGCAGGGCAGCGGCCACGGCAGCCTCCCGCAGCACGCCCTGCTCGGCCCCGGCTACCAAGAGTGCCGCCAGACGAGGATGGGCAGGAAGTCCGACGATGGTCCTCCCCCGGGGCGTAACCGTCGCGGTCCCTGCCCCAGACCGCTCAGCTGGTTCGGCAACACAGCCCAGCCGGCTCAGGGTGAGGTGGGCCCTCTCCTGCATTGCCGCGGGTGGCTGGTCGAGCCAGGGAAATTCATCACCTTCGCCCAGCGTTGCCAGCAGCAGGTTACGGATCAATCTCTCGACGCTGGCAGACGGCCGTGCCGCCCCGAACCAGGGTAGCAGCAACGCGTTCACGAACTTCACGCGATGGCGTCCATACCTTTCGTTTGAGACACTTCTGGTCCCCTCCCCATACGCGGCGTGCTCTGTCAGCGCCCAGTCGAGTAA
>RGBY01000002.1 GCA_009919445.1 Planctomycetia bacterium | reverse complement strand
CGTCAATGTGCCGCCACCATCGACTGCAACCCGGTTGCGACCACGGTCGAATTCAATTAGTGGCCCCTCCAGATCCAGTTGCTCAGCATGCACGATCGCTGGACGTCCAGAAACGATGGCGCGGGCATCAAACCGGGTAGGACGAGTCAACTGGAGCTGATCACCACGGATGTCAATTCCTGTGTCTGATTCAGTTCCGGCAGCGATCTGTTCAACCAATTGCACCTGCCCCTCCAGTGACATCTCTTCAAGCTCATTTCGGGCTTGTGACATCACGACCAGCCCCCGAATAAGATCACCGGTCGCCAGAATTTTGCGGGGAGCGGCAACCGGTGGACGAATCGCTGGGACGGGACGACGCGGGACGCGTGCCGGCTGCGGAGGAACTGGTGCCTTAGATACCTGGGCACGAGTTGCTGGCTGGGTGTCGGCCTGACTTGTCGCGACTGGTGGAGTCGCCGGCGTTTCTCCGGCTGCCTCTCGGAACCAGAGTTCAATTCGATCCGTGCGGGCGGCAACTTCGGGGACATCAACCTCCACCACCCCCCGCACCAACATTCTCAGTGGCTTCAGGGCAGTCAGATTAGGCAAGCCACCGGCGCGTGGTTGCGACGCTTCTTCTGCCTGCTGCTGAAACCAAAGGTGCATCTCGGCACCAGTGAGTCGCCCCTGCAGATCAACGGCCACCTCGGCCTGCCCCGACAAAGAGGCGACATGCCCATTGTCATCTGGACGTACCCGCAGCCATTTCTGCCAGCGTGTCTCAACGGCTGGTGGCTTTTGGCCCATGGCCCGCAACCAGCCAGGGCCAACTGCCATCAACGACCCCGGCGCTTGCGCGGGGCCAGGGGTATAGTCGATTGACTTGGCTTCCATCTCCAATCCAGCGGCAACCACCGAGACTGGATCGTCTCCGTCAAGCAGGATGCGGCGGGTCTGCACTTCATAGCCCAAACGTCCCGTGCGGACCTCCAGACCGGCAGCCCCGCTTTGCACAACCACGGGTGTTCCGCTGGCCTGAATTTCCGTGACCTGCATGCCGTCTCCGCCCTCACCGCCAGGCTTGGGATGACTCGGATCGCCAAGGACAAGTGCCAGCACATTGCACGACAACCTGTCGCCTCCCTGCTCGACAATCCCCCGTCGAACTTCAACCGAATCCTCCAGGGTGATGACCTGCGCCGACAGATTTGTCGTCAGACATCCTTCACAAGTGACCAACACTGGTGGCCCCTCTCCTGCTGGTACGGCTGTGCTCCCACCAGGCTGTGGCATGAGTCCAGCAGCCATGCCCTCCAGTCGCAACTCGACCTCTTGCTCCAGTCGCACTGTATCCACACCACCGATATTGGGTCCTTTCCCGGATCCCCCCGGTTGCGGAAGGAGTGTTGCCACAAGCCCCCGACCACGCCCGGTCGAGCGGCCATAGCGAAACTCGACTTTTTCGTGGGTCCGAATTTCGAACTGATCGAGTTCAAGATCCCGGGTCACCACCTCAAGATCATCCTGCGCTGTCGCTGTCGAGGGAGTTCCCCGAATGGTCACCTGGCCGCGTAGGCTTCCGCCAACCAAGCGAGCCAGCCGCCCTGCCCGCAGGTCGAGCGGTTCATCGAATTCCAAAACCGCCCCCTGCGGTGCCCGCATCACGAGCGTTCGCCCTTCTTCCCCCTGCGGCCTGCGCTGCCCATCGGGAAGCACCACAAGGGTGCACGGCATCAGGTTCACCCGTCCATCTGGAAGTGAGTGGTACTGCTTGAACAACAGCCGCATCCCTCGGCTTTCCAAGACAATCGGCTCGTCATGCTCCCACGATCCTGCGGGAAACAACTGCCGGATACGCTCAAGTCGACGATCTGCCCGAGCGCGGATGGCAGCCGCCTGCTCCGGTGTTAATTCTGTCGTGCCTGTTGACTCGCGATAGCGGGGCTCCACCCACGGTACGATTGCGAGCCGATAAAGTCCGGCTGCGGCCAGCACAACCAGAAACACTCGCACGGTTCGTCCCAGCCGATGGTCCATCAGGCAATTCCATCTCCACGGTACTGGCTGATGAGATCTCTCCAGGCTCCTCTGGCCTGCAACATTCTCTCGACCACTTCTCGCACGGCCCCTCGCCCACCCCGGTGGTGAGTCACGAGATCAGCAGCAGCCTGTACTTCGGCCACAGCATCCGCCACGGCAACCCCAAGACCGACTCGGCAGATCACGGGCAGATCAGGCAGGTCATCGCCAACAAAAGCCGTCTCGGCCCAACCGAGGCCAGTTGCCGCCAGCAACTCTTCCGCCACAAGGACCTTGTCACCAACCCCCTGCCGAACAAAGTCGACCCCAAGTTCTTCGGCTCGCCACTGCACCACTCGACTAGATCGACCAGTGATGATCCCCACTCGTCCTCCGGCCCGTTGCCAGAGTTTGATCCCAAGACCGTCACGAATGTTGAATGTCTTCTGTTCAATGCCGTCTTCAGTCCAGGTCACCCCCCCGTCGGTCAGCACGCCGTCACAGTCGACGGCCTCCTCGAGGCGATCGCCACGCGTTGCACAGACTGGCCCGCGGGTCATCACATCACCGATGGGACGGTCAAGTGCGTGATCGTGACGGTGCTCAAACAACCGGGCCAAGTCGCTGTCTGTGAAAATCCCTTCGAGCCGGCCGCCTGCTGAAATAATCATGACCGCACCAGTCCGGCGATCAGGCAGGGGCCGAGCAAAAACATCTCGCACCGTTTCCTCAGGGCGGCAGGTCCGACAACGATAGAGTGGCCGCATCGCATCCTCCACCCGCAATAACCGCATTCCCAGGCTGCCACCCGGGTGGCGGGCGGCAAAGTCGTCATGACTGAACCCTTGCAAAACACTCGCGACCAGCGCTAGACCATCGCCAAGAGCAAGCATGACCGTTGTGCTGGTACTCGGAGCGACCCCAAGCGGATCGGCCTCTCCCAGACGACCAGTCGCCACCACGACATCGGCGGCCCGGCCCAGTGTGCTCTCGGCCTTGCCGGTAACGGCAATCAGCGTGATGCCCCGTGATTTGATGTGGGGCAAGATCTGTGTCACTTCATCGGTTTCACCCGATTGCGAAAAGGCGAGCACCAGATCATCTCGGCGAAGCATCCCAAGGTCACCATGCATCGCCTCAGCAGGGTGCAGGTAATGGCTGGGTGTGCCGGTCGAAGCCAGCGTGGCGGCGATCTTGCGGCCCACCAGACCAGCCTTCCCCATGCCGGTAACGACGACACTTCCCGTGCAGGCATGGACCAGACGGGCAGCACGACAGAAGGTCTCATCAAGCGTTTCTGACGCACGGCAAACTGCCGCAGCCTCCGCCCGTAAAATCTGTTGCGCTTGGTCGATTAGTGCAGCGTCGGTCATTTCAGCCACAGCCGTCCTCCTCTCCAGAGACACCCCGAAAGGGACATCAGGGGAGGGGGACTATAGGCCGACTAGGCAACTGCCACAACGGGCATTTCAAACCGCAAATCAAAGCGATTTGGCGTCCTGCAGGGTGCTGGGCCACCGCCCAAACAGGCGGCGGCCCAGCCGTGGCAGATCGCTTTCCCCGCGGCTGCGGGGTCAGCTGTATCGCTTGGCCATTTCTTCGAGTGAGACCACTGGCACCTTCCCGGCGTTTCCAGCCTGGCCGAACTGCACCATGCGTTCAGCACAAACCTTCTGCATCGCCGCGCGAGCCGGCTTGAGGTAGTCACGCGGGTCAAACTTTTCTGGCGTCTCACTGAGCACCTTCCGAATGGCTCCGGTGATTGCCATCCGGCAGTCAGTATCAACGTTAATCTTCCGGACGCCGTTTTTGATGCCCCGCTGAATCTCTTCAACTGGCACACCATAGGTCTGTGGCATGGTGCCACCGTACTTGTTGATGATGTCCTGAAGTTCCTGCGGCACGCTTGATGAACCGTGCATCACCAAGTGGCAATTTGGCAGCTTGGCATGGATCTCCTCGATCCGCTTCATGGCCAGCACATCACCGTCAGGCTTACGGCTGAACTTGTAAGCGCCATGGCTGGTCCCAATGGCAACCGCGAGGGCATCAACGCCTGTCGCCTCAACGAACCGAGCCGCTTCATCTGGATCGGTCAGCAACTGATCATGAGAAAGCACACCTTCGGCACCATGACCGTCTTCAGCTTCTCCCTGCCCACTCTCGAGAGAACCGAGGCAGCCCAGTTCACCTTCCACCGAAACACCACGAGCATGGGCCTGCTTCACCACCTCCGCTGTCACTTTGACGTTGTAATCAAAATCGGCTGGAGTCTTGCCGTCTTCCTCGAGTGATCCATCCATCATCACACTGGTGAACCCATTGTCGACTGCACTGGCACAGGTAGCCGGTGAGTTCCCGTGGTCTTGGTGCATGGCGATCGGAATGGCTGGGTAAAGCTCTGCGGCTGCCAGCATCAGGTGCCGCAGGTAGTTGTCCTGGCTGTATGACCGAGCCCCCCGGGATGCCTGAATGATGACGGGGGAGTCTGTCTCCTTCGCAGCCTCCATGATCGCTTGAATCTGCTCCATGTTGTTGACGTTGAAGGCTGCCAGGCCGTAGTCATTTTCGGCGGCATGATCGAGCAGGATACGCAGGGGAACCAGCGGCATGGGAAAACTCTCCGTCAGTGGGGTGAAAGGGAACCGTCAATTTCTCCAGAGCATACGGGATCGGCAGCCATGCTAAAATCCCCCGGGAAACCCGCCGCGTGGGCGGCGGCCCGGAGACAAGGCATGGACACGCGTCCAACAACCGATCCCCTGAAGAGCTTCCTCTATGTGGTAGCCGGGTGGATCTGTGTCGGTTTTGCATTCATCGGAGCGATCCTGCCGCTGCTCCCAACCACGCCATTCCTGTTGCTCGCCAGCTGGTGTTTCTACCGAGGCTCTCCGCGGATTCATGCGTGGCTGCACCGCTCTCGCTGGTTCGGCCCGACCCTTGATGACTGGCATGAATATCGCGGCATCCGCCGCACGGTGAAGTACCGGACACTCGGCCTGGTGGCGACCGTCGTCATTGTTAGCCTGCTCCTCAACAGTTTGCCGAGTTGGCTGAAGTACATTGCCCTCGGTGCCGTTGGCATTGGCGTCTATGTGATTGCGACAGTACCAACACTTCCAGATGACACCCCCCGCCCGCCGCGGACAATCCTGACTGAGTAGGCCGGGCCACGTGGGTGGCTGTTCGCCACCGTGACAACACAGTACAAAAACGGTCAACGTGGTTCGAGGCAATTTGGCTGATCTGTCACTTTGAGGGGAAGGCCCATGAAGCCGGCATCTGTTGTCTGGGCGATTGTCGTCCTGCTGATTATCGCCCATCAGGACTTCTGGTTCTGGGACGACACCACGCTTGTCTGGGGCTTTCTCCCAGTGGCGTTGGCCTACCACGCCTGCATTTCTCTGGCCGCGTCAGGCACCTGGTATCTGGCAACCCGCTTCTGTTGGCCGGTCGATGAAACCGAAATGGAAAAGACTGGGGAGAAAACCGCATGACGCAACTCCTGATCATCTGTGGCTATCTCGTCCTCCTTCTCCTGCTGGGAATCGGCGCAAGCCGGCTCTTTCGCGGAACCAGCCAGGACTACATGCTCGCCAGCCACTCCATTGGCCCGTTCCTGCTGCTCATGTCAATCTTTGGCACCACCATGACTGCCTTTGCTCTGGTCGGCTCAACCGGCGAGGCCTTCAAGGAGGGAGTTGGTGTCTATGGCATGCTCGCCAGTTCCAGCGGCATCATTCACTCGCTCTGTTTCTTTTTGCTGGGGGTCAAAGTCTGGAAACTTGGCAAGGCATACGGCTACCGAACCCAGGTTCAGTTTTTTCGAGACCGACTTGAAAGCCGCTGGCTCGGAGCCCTGCTCTTTCCTGTGCTCGTCGGCCTCGTCATTCCCTACCTGCTGATTGGCGTCATGGCCTCCGGCACTGTCATCAACAAGGTAACGGCGGGCCGTGTCCAAGACGGCCAGGTTGTAGGCGGCACCTTCCCCGAGGGCACCTTTCCTGCCTTTCTTGAACGGGGCACCAACCCGAAGGCGACCGCTGCCGCCCCCAGCTTTGCCTACGGATCACAAGGAGGCGTCCCCAAGCCTGTGGCATCACTCGCCATCTGTGGCATTGTTCTGGTCTACGTTTTTCTGGGTGGCATGCGGGGTACCGCCTGGGCCAACACCTTTCAGACACTGGTTTTCATGATTCTGGGAATCGTCACTTTTGTTGTCATCGCCTGGAAGCTTGGCGGGCAGGACAGTTTCTGGGCAAGCCTTCAGGCTGCCAGTGCTGCCATTCCAGCAGAGAAACTGACGCGGCTGCACATCCCGCCAGAGAAATTCCTGACCTATATGTTTGTGCCCCTGAGCGTCGGGATGTTTCCCCATCTGTTTCAGCACTGGCTGACAGCCCGGAGTGCAGCCAGCTTTAAACTTCCAGTGGTGGCTCACCCGCTCTTCATTGCCATTGTCTGGGTGCCCTGCGTGCTGATCGGAGCCTGGGCAACAAGCGACCTCATCGCCATCCCCCCTCCGGTGGCTGCCAATCCAAATGCTGTTCTGCCGTTTCTTGTTCAGAAACTCGCAGGCCCCGTTCTCGGTGGGCTGCTCACGGCGGGCATTCTGGCAGCCATCATGTCATCCCTCGACAGTCAGTTTCTCTGCCTGGGAACCATGTTTACCGAGGATGTCGTGCAGCCACTGCGGGGATCACGACGGCTGACTGATCAACAGGAACTGTTGGTCGCGCGGCTCTTCATCATCGCCATCGTCGCCGTAACCTACTGCCTCAGCCTGGCTGAGCCCCGACGGGTCTTCACACTCGGAGTCTGGTGCTTCAGCGGGTTCTCCAGCCTCTTCCCGCTGATCCTTGCCGCCTTGTATTGGCCGCGACTCACCAAAGCTGGCGGCTACGCCTGCATTCTGGCAGCAGCTGGCAGTTGGCTGTGGCTATTTGCCGCCTCTGACTTTGCTGCTCAGCCTAACTTCACTGTCAACCTGCCGGTGCCACTGGCGGTCGATGCTGATGGAGCGTGGCAACTCATGCCGGTAGCGGCGATGATCACGCTGTCCACGGTGGCGATGGTCACCGTCTCACTGATGACCAAGCCGCCGAGTCAGCAGACACTCGACCGCTTCTTTCCGTCACCCTGAGGCGTCGTTACCTGAGGCGCATTGAGTCACCGTCGACACCTACGGCCGCAGACTCCGACGGCTCGAAAAGAATCGTCCGCTCAGGGGCCAGCTTACGGCCCGATGGAAGGCGGGCACTTGGCGAGAAAATCACGCGGCCCACGGGTGGTGTAGTAGGGATACGCAACACCGCCAGACGGAGGCCCCGGGGGGCACGTGGCGGCATAGTCGGAGGCCTCGAGCTCACAGCGTTCTTCTGGAGTCAGATGATGCTTGGCAAGGCCACCATACCGGCCCACGTGCCGCTGTCGGCAGCGGCCGGCAGCACAATCCTGGCAGTCTGCTGTACGGCATCCTCCGAGGCCACAGCGGCCCGACTCACAGCCAGCGGTGGGGCAGATGCCCCCTTCGCAGCCCGTACAGGGGGCCTCGGCACATTGTTCGCAGCCATCCTGACAGCCAGCCGGGCAGCCACCATGACGGTGGGAATAGGGGCCGTCGGCATTGAGCAGGAACAGCCGGTCGATTATGGAGCAGCCGCTTGCCGTTCCCAAAACAGCGACAGCAAGCAGGCAGGCAGAAAGGTGTCTCATGGCTTCTATCCCGGGCGGTTTCGGCCCTCTGGGCCGTCATAAGCGGCACACCAGATGCCGCTACCAAAGGCCACATCCGTGGCCACCACCTCAGGTATCGGTCAGAACGATTCCAGCGGTTGAGAAAACCCTGTCGATTTTGCCGTCCTCAGGCTGAGGCTCGGTTTAGGCGCCGGTGAACTGGCCCAGAATGAGGGAGATATTCTGGCCACCAAAGCCAAAACTGTTGGACAGCACCCGCTTGCAGGGGGCCTGACGGGCAACATTGGGCACGTAATCGAGATCACAGTCCGGATCAGGATTCTCGTAGTTGATCGTTGGGGGCAGGACCCCGTCCCGAATCGCCAGCAGCGAGACAATTGCCTCGGTCGCTCCGGCTGCCGCAATCAGATGCCCCATCATGCTTTTGGTGCTGGAGACCGGGATCTGCTTTGCCCGCTCCCCAAAAACCGTCTTGATGGCAAGCGACTCGACCCGATCATTGACGCTTGTGCTGGTTCCGTGGGCATTGACGTAGTCGATGTCCGTGAGGCCCAAACCGGCATCGGCCAAGGCCATCCGAATACAACTGGACGCTCCTCTGCCCTCAGGGTGGGTGTCGGTGATTCGATAGGCGTCTGCCGTTGAACCATAGCCAAGCACCTCACCGTAGATCGTCGCACCCCGCCTTTGGGCGTGCTCAAGTTCTTCCAGCACGACCATTGCGGCTCCCTCACCGAGCACAAAACCATCCCGTTCATAATCGAAGGGACGACTCGCCCGGGCCGGCTCATCGTTGCGGGTCGACAGGGCAGTCAACAGATTGAAGCCCGTGACGCCAAACGGATGGATCATGCTATGAGTACCACCGGAAAGCATGACATCGGCATCCCCTCGACGCACCAGTTCGGTCGCCTCCCCAATCGCCTGACTTGACGCCGCACAGGCAGTCAGGCAATTGAGATTTGGCCCTTGGGCATCAAACAGGGCCGCCAGATGACCAGCTGGCATGTTCGGTTCTTGCTCGACCTCCGTCAGGGGCCTGAGGGTGTCGAGACCAAGTTTGGTGAACTTTGCCACATTGAGCGTGTCACCCTCGATCGAGGCCATCATCATTTTGGTGAATGAGTCGAAGTCTTGCTGCCCCTCGCCACTGCCCAGATAGATACCGAGGCGATCAGGTGCCGCAGTCAGGCCAGCTTCCAGCCCGGCATGCCGCATTGCCTGCAGGGCAGCACCGGCAGCAAACTTGGTGTGACGTCCACAGTGCCGCCAACGGTCCTCGGGCTGCCCTTCATCGGCCACCGACCAGTTCTTCACTTCGGCGGCGATCTTGGTCGGGAATCGGGAGGCATCAAAGACGGTCGTCAGACCAACACCTGACCGGCCCTCCTTGAGGTTTCCCCAGAGTTCTTCCACCGTCACGCCCAACGGCGTCACGCACCCCATCCCAGTAACGACCACCCGCCGACGACCAGCCACCATTGCGGTTCCTCCAGCTTGACGTTTCAACCGCCTGCCGGGCGGCACTCCCACCACAATAACGACACAGCGGCTTTCAGCCTACCAGTCAGGACGAGAGAGCGGGTTTCCGGCTTCATCCCGGCCGACGTCGTAGATATGCATGTGATCGAGCCACTTCAGGAGTTCGTCCGGCTCGAATAGTTTGGGCACACCCTCACCCGGCTCCAGGTGGGCAAAAAACAGTTCGGCCTCTCCCTGGGGCTGCTCCTGTCCTGCCGAATCAACCACCACACTGGTGACACTGGCAAGCGAACCAGTCGGCTTGAGATCAAGGATGGTGGCGCGAAACAGCAGGGTGTCGCCCGGCACGGCATCGTACTGAAACTCGGCCTTGGCCACCTTGGCCAACACCACCCGCCTGCCAAATTCAAGCGCCTCTGCTACCAACAGGCCAGCAGTCTGGGCCATGCCCTCGACGATCAATGAATTGGGCATCAAGGCTGCCCCTGGAAAATGATCGTGCAGATGCTCCTCGGCAAGAGAAACATTCTTCACTGCTGTCGCATGCTTGCCGCGAACGAACTCGTTGAACCGATCGATCCAGAACCAACGCATAGCGTCTGACGTACTCCCTTCGCCACATCAACTACCCAGCGATCACGCCTGGGCAGCACCGTTTCACCTGGGCACACTCCCACGGTGATGAAGTTGAAATGGTTCAGCCCGCAAGTTTGCTCTGTACGTACCGAACCATGTCTTCAACCGTGAGCGTGTTGGGGAAATTCTGCACGCTCGGGTTTTCCTCAAACTTCGTGAGGTCAACAAAAGGCATCCTCTCTTTCAACGCCGCCAGACCAGCCTCGTTCAGTTTTCCATTGACGACATAGTCGGTGCTTGAAAGCACATCTTCAGGAAAAAGTTCGCCCCGCGGAATCTTGATTCCGAAGGCCTTCTCCAGACGGAAAACAATATCGAGGAAGTCGATCGACTCCGCTCCAAGATCACCCACCATGGTGGCCTCGGGTGTTACTTCGTCATCGTCCACACCGAGGGCATCAACGAGGGCGGCTTGTACTTTTTCAAAGATTTCATCTCGAGACGGCATCGACATCACACCTTCACAGGGGGGAGTGGAAATTTGCGGGACAGACGTAGGTTGTAATGTCGGCAATTCTCCTTGGAAAGCCGAACGGGTGAATTCCCTCCCGCGAGGACCGCATAACCGTCAGAATCCGGTCCCCGCCGGGGCCGGAGAAGCGGAAAAACCGGCCTCCTGCCCGCGGAAGGAACGCGTATTGGAGATTCGGCTTCGGGCCGATGCTCAACGTCTGCCGATCCCCGCTCACACCCGAAGCCCGAAAGAAACACCACCTGAGACCGCAGGCTGTGCTGAACCGAGTGGCCAGTCCGGTCCTCAGACGACGGTCGGCTGGCTCGAACGCTGCGGAGGATGAAGAACCGACCAGAGTCGCCGCATCTCAGCACGTACCCGTGCGTCAATGGCATCGCCATGCGGCCGGCGATCAGCCAGGTTGTACCGCTCAAGTTCCAGACGCGCTGTGAGGCTGGTTCGCTCTCCCACCATCCCACTGGCCTTTACTTTGGTCCGGGTGGCATCCTGCGAGAGCACCTCAGCACGAACCGTGAGCACTCGGCCCGGCTCAACGAAGTCGCCATACTTGACGTTACGGGCAGTCCGCAGGACCACGATGCTGTGGGCAAAGTCTTCACCCAAGCGAATTGTCCAAGCAGCTGCCTGCGTCATCGCCTCGAGCATGAAGACACCCGGCAGGACAGGGAAACGGGGAAAGTGATCGCCCAGGTACTCCTCAGACAGAGACACTGCCTTGACGGCGGTGATGCTCTTTCCAGGATCAACGTCAGTTACCCGATCGAGCAGCGTAAATCGCATGGTTACCCCGTAGTTGCAACGGTCACGAAGAAATCCGAGAGAAATCCGACCGGTGACTGCCCAGCAAGCGGCTTTGCTGGAAGTGTCCGGTGACTGGCGAGTATAGGGGCTCGTCCCCTCCCCACAACCTGATGGCAGCCGTTTTGGCCTGTCTTTTTGGCCTCCTGCCAGCCTGACAGCCGCCAAGACTGACACCATCGGCAAGGTCTTTCAGCACCGCCACGCCGCAGGCGACGGGCAGGCTGACAACCGCTTGGCCCAAAACACCGGATTCCCGGGAGCAACCGGCACGGCAAACGCCTGGCTGGTGACGCCACATGACCGCATCGAGTAGCGTTGCATCACTTTGGCACGACCTTTGCTTCCTTCCCTTTTCATGTTTTTGGGAATGGGCCTGACCGGCCACCGGTTGCCTGAAGCCAGCGCACCTGCGAATGATTGCGTTGCTTGCTCCAGGGACGGCAGCCATCGGTTCCGGCCCATGTGTCACGTTCCTGGGAGACTTTGCCATGCAGTTGCTTCGTGTTGGGTACGCGCACCCGCTGGAAGACTTGCGCGATGAAATGGATCGGCTCTGGAATTCGCTCACGACTGCCCCGCCGCTTCACGGCTGGACACAACAGGCAACCAAAGAGACCTTTCCGGCGATCAATCTGTTCGAGACCGAAGAGGCAGTGTTTGTCGAGGCTGAACTTCCCGGCATTGAGTCGGAGACGCTGGAGATCACTGCTGTTGGTGATGAACTCACGCTGAAGGGCCGCCGCCAAGAACCAGCCGTGCTGCCCGCCTCAGCGAGTGCCGATGACGCCTCAAAGCTGACCTGGCATCGACGCGAACGGGGGGCCGGTGAGTTCTCGCGTCGCCTAAGCCTGCCTGCACTGATTGACGCTGAAGGCGTCGAGGCACGGCTGACTGCAGGCGTGCTTACCATCAGCTGCCCCAAGGCAGCCTCCTGCCGGCCGCGCAAGGTCATGGTGACAACCGGCTAAGGGCGCTTGCGGCTGCAGGCGGCTTCGTCGGCAGCCAGTGCTCTGGCGGCACTTTGAGCACTTCACCTCGATTTTCCCAAACCAGCTTTTACACCACGTTCGTACCGAAGGAGTACCTCTCATGATTGCTTCCCCCCAGACCACCGCACCAGCTGCGGGTTCGCCACCCGTCAGCCCAGAGGCAGGGCTTACCTACCGGCCAAATGTTGATATCGCTGACTGCGGCGACAGCCTTGTGCTGATTGCCGACATCCCTGGCTCATCTGCAGAGGCGATTGATGTTCGTTTCGAAGATGGTGTCCTCTCGATTGACGCGGCTGTCCTCCCCAGGCCAGCTGCAGGAACAACCGTGCGCCGAGAATATGGCATCGGTGGCTACCGACGTTCATTCCAACTCGGTGATGGCTTTGATGGCGGCCAGATCGAGGCTGGCTATCAGCATGGGGTCCTCACTGTGCGAATCCCACGTCTGGCGGCAGTGCAACCCCGCACGATTCCCGTGAAGGCCAGCTGATCAACCAGAAGCCCTCCAATTTTCCAAGTGACGTTTCCGTTTCCCTTCGCAAGCCCAGAGGAGCAGACAGATGAGTTTGATCCCCTTCCGCACGAAGCGTTCACTCGGCATGGAGCCGCCTTCCTTTTCCTCGTCCTCGCTCACCGACTTTCGTAACGAGATGAATCGGTTGTTCGAGGGTTTTTTCAGCCGGCCGGCAGTCGCCCCGGGCTGGTTCGACACAATCGAACCGGGCCGTTGGCTGCCAGCCATTGATATGGCCGAGACAGACGAGACCATCCGCATCCGGGCAGAATTGCCTGGCATCAATCCCGACGATGTTGATGTCAGTGTCTCTGAAGACCGGCTGGTGATCTCGGGTGAGAAAAAGACAGAGGCCGAGTCATCGGGCAATGGGTGGACCCATCGCGAAAGCCACTTCGGTGGCTTCAGCCGGGCCGTCCCACTGCCTGAAACGGTTGATCCCAGTCAGGTTTCAGCCCATTACGACAAGGGCGTCCTGACGGTCAATCTGACCAAGTCGCCGGCGAGCACCTCGCGAAAGGTGCCGGTTATCACGGCAGGCTGAGCGATTCCGGAGCCCAGTCGATGGTCGCTCGGCCATCGACTGGGTGACCGGTGGCTCTCGGTGCATAATAGGGAGTGTCGCGTTCCTGCTTCTCTCCCTTTCCTCCGGCTGGCCCTTGATGTCGCTCCACCTTGCCATTCGTGCCAGCTGTCGCACGGGAGCCTCGGCATTTCGCAGCGCATCACTGGCTGAGTTGTCGGCCGCCCTACGCAATGGGGCGAGTCTTTCTGAGTTGGCTCAGCTGCCAATCATTTGCGATGGCCGGCCAGCCTTGCTGGGTGACTGGTTCACGCTGTCGGGCGATGGAAGTGACGGCAGGATCATCTGCGACGGCGATTTTTCCCGGGTCCATTTCCTTGGTGCCGGCATGCACCATGGTGAGATCCGCGTAACTGGCAATGTTGGCAGGCATGCCGGTGAAGGAATGAGTGGAGGCCGTCTCCTGATCGATGGATCAGCCGGTGACTGGCTGGCTTGCGGAATGGCAGGTGGCGAGGTCATTGTTGGTGGTAACGCCGGCGACAACGCGGCAGCGGTTCTCCCTGGCCGCCCGCAAGGCATGACTGGCGGGCTGGTGATCATTCACGGATCAGCTGGTGATCTTGCCGGCAGCCGCATGCGTCGGGGACTTCTCGCCATCGGCGGTGACAGCGGTGCGGCCACCGGCTTTGAATTGCGGGCTGGCACGGTGATCGTCGCGGGCCAGGCGGGCCCCCATACCGGCCTGGGCATGCGCCGAGGCTCAGTGGTTCTGCTCACCCCGTCACACGAGCCGGAGCTGCCGCCGGCCGGCCTGCCCCCAACCTTCCACCGAGGCAGCCTCTGGCGGCCAGCCTTTCTCCCCCTTCTGGGACGCCAGCTGAGCCTCGCCGGGTTTGCCGCAGGAGAGCATCTGACAGCACGCACCCTGTGGCAGCAGTGGCACGGAGACAGCCTCTGCGGTGGTCGTGGGGAGGTCCTGCTGCCAGGAAAACCGTGAGGCTGTCCTCCGTCGAGATCGATGAGCCGTGGTCGGGATCGATGGGCCGATCTTCCCCGACAGCTGATTTTCCCCGACATTTTCGGAAGCCGCTTCCGTCGTCCCCGTTTTTGCGATACGCTTTGGGATTCTCGAGCGGTTCGCCGGCCTCCTGGCCAGCGAGCGTTCGTGAGGAAATGGCTGTGCAGCCCGCTCATTGCGAGCACATCCGAACCCGTATCACCTGCGAACCCAGCGAATTTATGCCAACGATCAGCCAACTTGTCCGCAGTCGTCGTCGTCCGAAGCGAAAGTTTTCGAAGTCACCTGTGCTCGACCGCTGCCCGCAGAAACGCGGCGTGTGCCTGCAGGTCCGCACGATGACCCCGAAGAAGCCAAATTCGGCACTGCGAAAAATTGCCCGAGTTCGGCTTTCCAACCAAAAGGAAGTCACGGTCTACATTCCTGGCGAAGGCCACAACCTGCAGGAACATTCGATCGTGCTCATCCGTGGCGGTCGTGTTCGTGACCTGCCGGGTGTGCGGTATCACGTCATCCGTGGTGCCCTCGATACGCTGGGCGTACAGGACAGAAAGCAGTCCCGCAGCCTCTACGGCGCGAAGAAGGGTTAGTCACCACTCTCCGGTAACGGCCGCGACGGCCTCAGCCTCTTACACAAGATCTACGCAAGGTTTATTTAAGGTTTTTTGAAGGAACCACCGTTCATGGGAAGCATCACTGCCAGCCGCACGCAACTCCGCCCCGATCCGAAGTATGGATCGCTGCTCGCCAGCAAGTTCATCAATTGCCTGATGCTCGACGGCAAGAAGAGCGTTGCTCAGCAGATCTTCTACAAAGCACTCGACGTTGTCGGCCAGAAGGTGAACGACGCCGAGCCCATCGAGGTGTTCACCCGGGCTGTTGAAAACGTGAAGCCTGCCGTGGAAGTTCGCTCGAAGCGAGTTGGTGGTGCGGCCTACCAGGTGCCAATGCAGGTTAACCGCAATCGTCAGCAGTCGCTGGCGATCCGCTGGATGCTGATGGCCGTTCGCGACAAGAAGGGTCGGCCGACGTATCAAAAATTGGCGGAAGAAATCATTGCCGCCTACCAGCGGGAAGGGGCCGCCATTACCAAGCGGGAAAACGTCCACCGTATGGCCGATGCGAATAAGGCATTCGCTCACTTCGCCTGGTAGCCAAACCAGCAAGTGGCGGCATGCCAACTTGCTTGCAACAGATCTGTTTTGGCCTCTGCCAAAGCAATCTTGGCCACTGGCTGCCGGAATCGTTTGTTTTTGATCCCTGCTCGCCCGGGCCGCCAAAGCAGCAGACAAAAGGGAACGGCTGAGGCAGACACACCGTGGGCAGATGTGGTGTTTTCCGAAACACCTTCAAACCGTCCCCCTCAGCGGACCCGCACCTCCACCGGCAAGAGCAACAGCGGGCTGCCAGAGCCAATCAATTCCAGCCGCTGTGCGTGTGTGCGAAGCTGCTCAACAGCCTGCTGACTCGTGCTCAGTTCTCGACCAAAAACACTCAGCAATCGCTTGCTCATGAAGGCAGCGACAGGAGCCTCGGGACCACTGAGCCCGACTCCGAGAAACTCGTCAAACAGTCCACGGGGTTCGGGCAAGAGCAGCCGTTTCACGTCACCCGACACTGACACGTTGGCCATTTTGGCGGCCTCCTCGACCGCATCGTCCAGTGTCCCCAGCCCGTCGACGAGCCCTTCCTTCTGGGCCATGCGACCAGTAAACACCCGCCCCTCTGCAAGTGTTTCAAGGTGCTCACGATCAAGCTGACGCCCCTGGGCCACCTTGCTCGTGAACAGCCGATAGACATCCTTCATGGTATTCAGGAAGGCCTCACGTTCATGGTCGCTAAAGGGCTGCTGGGGCGACAGCCAGCCGGCATTCTTGCCGCGGCTGACGACATCGGTATGAACACCAAAGCGATCGAGCGCCCCACCGACGGCAATCTTGCCACCCACCACGCCAATTGACCCTGTGAGTGTACCGGCAGCGGCAATAATTTTGTCGGCCGCCACTGCAATGTAGTAGCCGCCACTGGCAGCCGTGTCTGAGAGGCTGGCCACAACCGGTTTCTCGCACCGTTCAAGTTCACGCCAGATCAGGTCACTGGCCAATGCCGAGCCGCCCGGTGAATCAATCCGGATCACCAGCGCCGCCACCGTTTCATCCTCGCTGGCTTGACGAATCGCCTTGATGATCGTCTCAGCTCCGGCAGCTTCTCCACCAAGCATGCCGACACTGCCTTTGCCCTCAACGATCTCACCAAGGACGTGGACGATAGCAACCCGCTGGCTTTGCCCCCGCGAGCCACGTCCTGGTGAGCCGGCGAGGACCTCAACCAGCTTCATGAGGCCCGTAAGTCCCGAAAAATCGGTGTCGACCTCCTGCTTGCCGTAGTCACGCACAACCGGGGCGGTCCCCTTCCCCAGGCGTTCCGACAACACACTGAACGCCTCATCTTCATAGGCAATGCCATCAATCAGCCCCACCTGCCGGGCTGCCTCCGGCGTAAAGACTCCCTGATCAATCAGTTCGGCTACGCGGTCGGCCGGAAGATTCCGATCGGCTGCAATCTGGGCCACCATCTGCTCGTACAGATCCCCCACAAAGGCTTCATACTGCTGCCGTAATTGCGGGCTCATTGTTTCCCGGGTGAGCGGCTCTCCTGCGCCCTTGAACTGTCCAACCTGAAGAATTTCAGCCTGCACCCCAAGTCGGTCGAGGAGGCCCTTGAAAAAAGTGACCTCAGTCCGCACGCCTGTAATCGCTAGCGTGGCTGCAGGTGGCATCAGAATGGTGTCACACGCAGCTGCCAGACTGTAATCGACCGGCTCCCCTGTGATCAGGTGGGCGACCACAGGTTTGCCTGCCGCCCGCACCACACCGATTGCAGCGCGAACTTCAGCCGCCCGTGCCCGGCCAACATCGGGAGAGCGAATCGTCAACAGCACCCCACCAACCTGCTCGTCGCTAGCAGCCTGCTCCAGGCGTTCAACCAGCCGCTGTAGCCGCGGAGCAACATCTCCGAGAAGCCCCTCTTGGCCGACACCTTCTGGCAGCGGCCCCGACAGGCTGAGACTGGCAATCTGCTTGGGGCCGTCTTCCGCCGCAACCGTTGAAGCGACCAGCACCGGCAGAAAGGCGAAAGCCAAAGCGACCAGGGCGATCGGCCGCGGCAGACCGCCGCGGTGCTGACATGCCGGCTCTGTTCCCATCTCCATCATCGCTACTCCGTTTGTTACCGATTCGCTCTTGAGGCTGCTGACCATGAAACCATGCATTTGATTCTACCGCCGGCCAAACCCAGCCGGTCTGTTCACCCCTAGGCTGACACCGACCTTGACAGTGAACCCGCGTATAGTAAGATATAAATGTCTATTAGGTGTCCCTTTCCCCCTCTCCTGTTCCTGCTCACCTATCTTGCTCCCTCCCACGTAAAGGTATGACCATGCCCCGCTCTGACGCATCCACCTCAGCTGCCACTCACCGCGGAAAACGTGGGGCCGGCCAGGCCGCCAAACGCCCCGCTGCTGCAAAGCGGGCACGGGCCTATGCACCAGCAAAACGGCCTTCACCAGAATTGGTTGCCCTGCTCGGAACTGGTGAAGAAAGCCAGGATGCAGGTGACATGCCCACCGCCCGCCAAATGGAGATCTACGCCTTTATTCGCGACAAGATCTATTCCCGCGGTTTCGGGCCAACTGTTCGCGAGATTGGGCAGGCTTTTGACATCCGCTCACCAAATGGCGTCGTCTGCCATCTCAAAGCACTGGAGAAAAAGGGGCTCATCACACGTGGCCGCAACATGTCACGTGCGATTGAACTGGTCACCGAGTCACCACACAGCCGGGGCATGGCGATGGCTGGCTGGGTTGCTGCAGGGACACTCCGTGCTGCCGAAGAGCAGAAGGAACGCTTCGACTTTGAGGAACTCTTTGATCGCGATGATCACTTCGTTCTCAAGGTCATGGGCGACTCCATGATCGATGCGCAGATTGCTGACGGCGACTGGGTGATTATTGAAAAGCGCAACTCTGCCCGTTCGGGTGATATTGTTGTCGCACAGACTGACGATGGTGAAGCCACGCTGAAACAATGGTTCCCTGAGCGAGACCGTATCCGCCTGCAGCCAGCCAACGCATCGATGAAACCGATTTATGTTCGCAACGCCAAGGTGCTCGGCGTTCTGGCTGGAGTTGTCCGCAAGACCTAAGGCGCGGATCCCCCTCAGGCAACCGTTCGATCAGCGGCAGTTTCGTTGAGCTGATTGAGTTTGTTGTAGAGGGTCTTCAGGCTGATTCCTAACTCTTCCGCCGTCCGTGACTTGTTGCCAGCATTGCGAGTCAGGCCGGAAAGGATGGCCTCTGTCTCCAACTCCTTGAGGCTCCGTGGTGCCTGCTGCGACTGCTGGCTCTTTTCTGCGAACGCTGTCGGCTGGTTGTCCGGTGGAAACGATTCACCAGTTGCCCGCCGGATGCGTCCGGGAAGGTGGCGGGGCTCCAGAGGAAGGTCGTCACAGAGCACGAGGGCGTGCTCAATACAGTTGGCCAGTTCCCGGATGTTGCCCGGCCAACGATGCTGCCGTAGGCGTGCGATCGTTTCGGCCGTGGCCACCTGAGACTCCGGTGGAATTTGCCGGCGTAGCCGCACGAAATGCTCGATCAGTTCCGGCAGGTCATCCAGCCGATCCCGTAGCGGCGGTGTCTCAATCTCAAAGGTGTTAATTCGAAAGAGCAAGTCTTCTCGGAAGTTTCCTGCTTCAACCATCTCCTCAAGAGAACGATGGGTTGCACAAACAACCCGCACATCGACGGTTATGGGATGGTTATCACCGACACGACGAATCTCGCCCGACTCAAGCACGCGTAGCAGGCGTGACTGGAGGGCAGGCGGCAGTTCACCGATCTCATCGAGGAATAGCGTGCCACCGTCAGCCACCTCAAACAGCCCGGCTCGATGCTCATCGGCCCCGGTGAAGGCACCACGCCGATGGCCAAAGAGTTCACTTTCCACAAGCTGTTCAGGAAGCCCACCGCAGTTGATGATAACCAGCGGCCCCGTCGCCCGCGGGCTCTGCTCATGAATTGAACGGGCAACCAGCTCCTTGCCCGTTCCCGTTTCGCCACGTACCAAGACGGTTGCTTCACTGGCCGCCACGCGGGTCACCAGATCTTGCATGCGGGCCACGGCGGCGGCCCTGCCGACAAGCTGCATGCTCCCTTCAGCCTGCCGCACCCGCCGCTCGAGGGCCCGCAGCTTGAGTGTCAGTTCTCGTTTCCGCCGAACCCGCTGCAACACCGCCTCGATCTCAACCAGTTTGCAGGGCTTGGTGAGGTAGTCAAAGACTCCTTGCCGCAGGGCAGCCACCGCAGTCTCGAGGGATGACTTCCCGGTGATGATCACGGCTTCCGTGTCAGGGGCAATCTCACGCCCCCGCCTGATAACCTCCAGCCCACCGACGCCTGGCATATCAAGATCAACGACAATGCAGTCGAATTCGCTCTTCTCAAGCGCTGCCAGCGCCGTCGCTCCATCGGGGCAGACCGTCGCTTCATGCCCCAGCCGCGGCAACTCCAGCCGCATGAGTTCCTGAATTGAAGGCTCATCGTCTGCAAACAGCAGACGGAGCCGTCGCGGTGACCGTTCCGAGTCAGGTTTCTGATCAGGCTGCCCGACTGGCATGCGACTGCTCCTGAGAGAGGGTGTCAGTGGTCCGGCCGGCTGCACCGCCGGAAGCCTCACCGACAGAGGTTATGCCAATCGTCGCCACAGGGAAGGTGACCCGAAAAGTCGACCCGGCGCCGGGGCCGGGGCTGGCCACCTCAATCCTGCCGCCATGATCAGTCACAATTCGATGGACGATCGAAAGCCCAAGGCCCGTCCCCAGGCCAGAGGCACGTCGGGTAAAAAATGGCTCAAAGAGATGCTGCTGCACTTCGGCAGTCATGCCACAGCCATCATCGGCAAGAATCAGAACCGCCTCGTCCCCATCCCGGGCTACCGAAACGTGAACTTCACCATCAGCTTCGATCGAGTCAAAGGCATTCACCAGCAGGTTGAGAACAACCTGTTTCAGTTCCTGCGGATTCGCCATCACCAGCACGTCAGGCCCCTCGGCGATGCTCACCCTTTTGTCAGCAAAGCGACCGACATGCCCGAGCATGTCGACCACATCTGTCACCAGACCACCCAGAGCAGTTGCCTGGCGACGCACCTCACCGACTCGAGAAAAGTCGAGGAGCCGTTCCGTGATGCCCTTACAGCGGAAGGCTTCATTCTGCATCAACTGGAGATACCGGACTGTCACCGGATCGGCCTCACCACCCAGCCGATCTTCGAGCGATTCTGCGCACATGGCTATTGAGGCCAGCGGGTTGTTGATCTCATGGGCAACACCAGCGGCCAGGAATCCGACACTGGCCAGCTGCTCACTCCGGATCACTTCCTTCGTTCGCAACTGGACCTGGCGATCGAGGTCGTCACGAATTTCCTGAAACCGATCGGTCATTTCATTCAGCGCGGAGGCGAGTTCCGCCATTTCGTCACGGGTATCGAGTTCAATGCGATGGGCAAAGTCACCGGCAGCAATTCGCCGGGACCCATTTCCCAGCTGCCGCAAGGGCTTGAAGACCCAGCGATAGGTAAGCCCACCAAGGGCTCCAAGCAGCATGACTGCTGCCAATGCGGCTGCCCAGGTGGTGATGATCAGCGTGCGGTATCGACCCCGTACCTCATAAGCCAGATCATGCATCCGCGCCTGAAGAAACGTCGGCAGGGTGGCTGAAAGCTTTGCCAGTGAGTCCAGATAGGAACCAATGGCCGTCAGTTTGAGAAGCCGTTCGTCAACAAGCGCGGCAGCCTCTTGGGGAACAGCTGGGTGAGTGGCTGCCTCTGAAGCCTCACGGGCCAGACGCCAGATTGCCTTGAGATCGGCGGCAATCTGGCGAGCTGTGTCTCGTTCATGGCTTCGATCGCCGAAGGGACGTTCATCCAGTTCACCGGCAGCCAACTCTCGACAGTAGGCATCCAGCGCTTCAGCGGTGAGGGCAACCTGGTCCAAAAATGATCCCGCGACAACGGTAGCTGGCGGCTTTGGGCGGGGTGGTGATTCACCCCAGTCTCTCTCCGCAACTTCGTCATCTCCATTGCTGGCCGGTTGAAAATCGGGCTCTCCCGATTCAAGCACGCTGGGGGGCGGCACTGCCTGTGCTGGACGCTCTGTCCAGAAGCCCAGATCAACGGCCGCCAGCGTCCGGACATGGGCCAGTCGCAACTGACCCACACAGGCTGCCAAGTGACTGGCTCGAGGCAATTCAGTGGCTCGACTGCTCAGGGCGCGAACCAGCCTTCGGTACGAATAGACCCCGAGAAAACTACTGGCAGAAAGAAGTGAGACCATGAAGCCGACCAGCAGCCCCACGACGAGCAGTTTGTCACGAATCGGGCGTCGTTTCGGCACGGCCGATCTCCCGCTGTCAAATCCGCAGAAGCCCGAAAGCCGAGCCTCGCCAGGGACGGTAGCAGGAGTGCTTGTCTGGACTAAAGGTGAAAAGCAGCCTGCTAGCCGACTCGCCACCGCAGAGACTCCTGATTCCTCTTCCCCCTCGCGCCGAGTTTGCCTGCCTTGCCTCCTTGACCGAAAAGGGCAGGCCAGGTTGCCGGCCCAATCAGGACGAGGCCCCGGCTCAGACTTGAACCTGGCTCAGACGAGGCCCCAGCGTTTTCTTAAGAACCATTCCATGCTGAGACAGCCCGTCAGAAGCAGCAACAGGAACCAGTTATCCCAAATGGAGAACGACCACTGCTCGACCGTGGCATATTCTGCTGGTCGCTCCGCCAGATCATCGAAGATTCCAGGCAGTTCCTCTGGTAGCCGGGTACCCCCGGTGGTCGCACTGGCAATCTGACTCATGAGCAAGCCATTGGCCCGCGGGTTGGCCAGTTCAAGATCCTGCCGGTAGACCGTGAAGCGGGCCGACTGTTCCTCTGCATCTGGTCCCGACCGAACAATCACTTTCCAGTCACCCGGCTCACCACAGGCGGGGACGGCACCGGTGAACGCTTCGCCTTTGCGAATGAGCCGAAGCGGCAAGGACCGCCCAGCAGGGTTCATAACCTGCGCCGACAGGGGAATCTCTTCGACTAGCGTACCGTCAGGTCGTGTGATCCCAGCATCAAAAACGAGTGGGCTCCCAACAGAGATTCGCCGTCGAGCCAGTTTAAGCCACAACGTTTCACCGTCGGCATCGTCACGACGGGCGAGCCACAGCACCAACTGCCGCCAGAACCGTCGGTGGGCGTCAGCCGCTCCTTGCATCGCCCACCGCCAGGTGGAATCAGCCGCAAAGGCAAGCACCCGGCCAAGCCCATATTCACGAGCGACCAGAAGCGGCACATGATCAGCTGTCTCCGCAAGCGGCTTGGCCATGGGCAGCAACCGCGGCAGCCGATTGGCCCCATCGAGTGTCGGCAGACCTTTCCAGACCTCCAGCGATTCGGCCAGACTTTCACCCTGCCTCAGCATGGTCACACCGCCAAAACGTCGATCAGGCAACATCACGAGTGGCCCACGAAGATGATTATCGTTGCGGATTGGTTGTCCAAACTGCTGTCGAGCAAGTGGATCTTTTTCATAGGGCAGCAGACTGCCCAGGGGTGAACTTCCCCAGCCACCAGCTTCGAAGGCATGAAAGCCGCCAAGCAGACCGATGCCCGCCCCGGCTTCAACCCGGGTTCGGATGGTACATCGACAAAGGTTGACACCTCGTTATTGGTCGCAACGGTCTCTCCTTCGATTGGCTCAACCACAAGCTGGACCTTTCGCTCTCCCAGTGCCTCCGGTGTCCATTCCAGTCGTACCGTTTCCTCCGTCGTGCCACCTGCAGCCTGCACACGGCGTCTGGCCACCTCTGCCATCCCTCCGTCGACCTGCTCCACCAGCAGCTTTACAACAGCTTCGCGGTCGCTGAGGCCGTCAAGCCGGACTCGACCAACCACCTCGACAGCATTTCCACGGAAAACCTTCTCAGAAATTGATAGGCCGAGAACCGCTGCATCTCGTGACTGGGCTGCACCACGGGCTCTGCCGAAGGTAATCGCCCAAAGCGGTACGCCTCGCTCACCCAATCGCCTCGCCTCGGTCTGCGGGGGAAGGTCACGTGGAGGATAAGCGTGCTGCCCGCCGTCGCTGAGAAGCACCACACCCGCCAAGGGCTGATCCGCCAACGCACGCCGCGAAGCCTCGAGCGCGGCGCCGATGGCCGTCTCCTCGACCGTGGCGAGGCGTTGCCAGTCACCCAAATCAAAGAGCTGGCCTGGAACTGCTGGCTGTTCCCGAGACTCTCGATCAAAGACCCAGGTGTGAATATCGACCCCAGCCTTGTCGACAGCTCGCTGGGCCGCCGGGGTTGCTAACTGAAGTGTCTGCCTGAGGTGATCCCAGCGACTCTGCCCGTGAGGACCATCGGCAACCGTCATGCTCTCCGACCTGTCAGCCAATACCAGCACGGTCGCCTGCTGAAGTGATCGGCCTGTACCAACCAGCGTGGGGCGGAGCAGGCAGACAAGCAGGCAAATCATGGCCGTCAGTCGCAACAGTGTCAGCACCAGGCCGCCCCGCCGAGAGAGCCGGCTGGTATCGGGGCCAAACATGAAGAGCACGCCGCCCAGAATCGCGGCAATCAAAACAAACAGCAGCCACGAGCCGACCGGCTCAAAGCCAAGTGTCAAATCACGAACCATCTCTCCGGTTGTCATGACTGTGGCTCCGTCGGCAGGCCAAAGTCGGCAGGTAGGGGCGGGGGAGACGCTGGCAGGGGCAGCGATGGAACCGGCGGCGGCAGGACCGCAGTTCCCGCCCCCTCACTGCCACTTGCTTCGGCAAGGCTTTCGGCAAAAACCTCGGCTGCCCCAGCCTCAGGGTCGGCTCCCGATCGTGACGCATAGAACCGGTTGGCAAGCACCCAGTCGAAGGCAAGGAAGCCCGCCGCCAGCATCAGCAGCCAGCCCGATAATTCCACGCCGACCCGTTCCCGGGTGACATCACGAACCAGGCTGTCGATATCAGCCACAAGTCGGTGGTTGGGCCCAAGTGCCGCCGACAGTTCGGCTTCACGCAGGCGTCGGAAATCGGTCGCTGCTGGCGGCAGACTCACACTAAAGCCACGGGAAAGACCTCCGACATCACCGCCTGATCGCACACCATAACTACCTGGCTGTCGGGTCGCGGTAATGGCAATGGTTCCCCGTCGTTGATCGACGGCCGCCGGAAAAGTGTCGCCCAGTGGGGTTCGTACCGTCACTGTAGGCAGATCACGACGCCCGATTCTCAAACTGGCAACTTCGCCCGAGGTGATGTTGAGGTCATCCTGACTCGATACCGCATGGCTGAGCATTTCATTGGCCAACATCACAAACGGCCAGGGCTCAAAGCCGGTGGCCAGCAGGTTCCATGCATCTGGATCGCTGGCTGGCTGTGACACTGGTGTTGTCACCACGATCACCCGGCCTTGCCCGAGTGGCTTTTCCAAAACTGCCGACAGCCCATTGCGGTAAGACACGAGTGGAATGGCAGGCAAGACCGCCTCTCCATCAGCCCGGTCGTCAGGAGGTGTGGGCTGGAATTCCCAGTGACGGAAAACAGGGAAATCCTGCCAGGGCACACCATCAGCCACCCGACGAAAGGCAGCCAGCAAAGGATGATCAAGCGCGGCGGGCGCGAGGTAGTTACCACGATCGGCATTCCGCCAGACCCGTTTCAGCCGCCCCCCTAGCACTGCCTCGCTGGCGGGAGTGCTAAACGCTTCCGGTGATCCTGCCTGCGGCCCCAGCCAGATGACCAGACCTCCTCCCTGACTTATCCACTGTTGGAGAAGCCCCCAGGTTCCTGGTCGCAATGGCGGAGGATCAAGGAGCACCATTCCCCGAAACTCATCCCATGACTCGGTCTCCAGATCCGCAAAAGGGACCAGCGTAACGGTAAAGTCACTCCGCCCCGCCCGCACCAGCGGAAGCGGCGCGACGGCCTCTGTGAAAAAGAGCCCGGTTGTTTCAATCGGTTCTGGGGCAGCCACAAGTACTCGAGGAGAGGGGCCAACTTCGATGGTGAAATCGATGGCATCATCAGCCGCAAGTGAGTCGCCCCCGTCGATCACCACCCGCCCCTGATGCACACCCGGCTCCAGGCCGCCAAGTTCGAACTGGACCTGACCTGGCTCACCTTCCCGCCAGACGACGGGCTTTTCGCCTCGACGGAGAAACTCACCAGTGGCTGAAAGTAGTTCGACCGCCACTGATCGAGTCGCTTCTGGGCCTACCCGACGGGTTGTGACAGTCACCGTGACAGGGCTTCCCACGGCAATCTGCTCTGCCGACAGTTCCAGATTTTCCACTGCGAAGTTCTGGGGCGTCTTGGCTGCCACATCGACAAAAAAGAGACTGATGCCAGGATGCAGCTCGTCCCAATCTGGTGGGATTGGCCGCTCCCAGCCGCCACGGGAGAGGTCCGTGAAGACATAGAGTTCTCGGTGTGGCAACGGCGCTGACTCCAGCAAACGAGCTGCATCTGCTAGGGCGACCGGCAATCCCCCTACAGATGACGCAGCGGTGAGCCGTTCAATACGGCTACTGGCTGCAGCGCGACTCGGCGAGAAGGCGGCACCACTGCCGGCAGTATCGACCACTGCAATCATGCTTTCCCGGGGCAACTTGGCAAAAAGGTCGGCCGCCAACTCCGAAACGACATCCAGCCGAGTCTGATTCCCTTCCCGCAGCAGCATCCGTGGAGCCGTATCAATCACACAGGCAACCGCCACCGGACCTTCCCCAGTCGCCAGCCAGCCACTTCCCCGGAGGACCGGCCGAGCCAACGCCAACGCCAACAGCAAAATCACTGCCACCCGCACGAGCAACAACAAGAGGTGCTGGAGTTTGAGCCGGCGGCGTGTTTCCTTGGCCTTGATCTGCAGGAATCGCATCGCTGGAAAGGCATGGGGAACAGGCTTCCGCCGCATCAACAGGTGCAGCACAATCGGCACTGCAACCAGTGTGATACCGCCCAGCAACAGCCAGTTGAGGAAGGAAAGCCCCATATCAGTCGTCCTAAAGCCGTTCCTGACGGCTCAGCAGGTATTCCATCAACGCCGTATCAAAGGGCATGCTGGTATCGAGCGGGACGTAATCGATTCCCGCCCGCTGACAGAATTCACGGAAGTCATCGCGAAACTGCTCGACTCCTCTCACGTAGTCCTGGCGGGCTGCATCAGCATCGACCACCATCTTCTGGCCTGCTTCAGGCTCGGTCAGTTCGACCATCCCCTGAAACGGAAACCGCACTTCGGCTTCATCGAGAATGTGAAACAGAATGACATCGTGACTCCGATGCCGAAGCCGTAGAAGGGCATCACGAATGGCCTCCGGATCAGCTAGCAAATCGCTGAAGACCATCAACAATGAACGATGCCGTAACATCCCTCCGATCTGCACCAAACTGCTCGCAATCTCCGACGGACCGGTCGGCTTCACATTGGCCAGCAATGAGAGTACCTCGGCGATTTGACTGCGACGGGAACGGGCAGGGAGGCTGGTCTGCACCTTTTTCCCAAAGACCATCAGGCCACAGGGATCCTGCTGATGCACCATCAGCCAACAGAGAGCGGCTGCGAGCGAAATTGCATAATCGAGCTTCGTCAACTGCTGGCGATAGGTGTAGCCCATCGAGCCACTGGCATCGATGACGAGATAGCCGGTGATATTGGTCTCGGCTTCATACTTTTTGATGTAGTGCTTGTCTGTTTTGGCGTAAATCAGCCAATCAATGTCTTTGGGGTCATCCCCGGGAGCGTACCGTCGATGCTCGCTGAACTCGACTGAAAAACCATGAAACGGGCTGGCGTGTAGCCCTTGCAGGAATCCCTTGACGATAAACTTCGCCCGCAGATCGAGTCGGGCGATCTGCTGCACCACATCTGGTTTGAGATACTCTTCAACCGCACGGGGCATGAATTGCTCACTTCACCAACGGCGGCACCGCCGGTTCAGGCACTTCACGGAGTAGCCGTTCGACGATTGACTCACTCGTAAGGCCTTCCGCCTGCGCCTGGAAGTTTGTTGAAATCCGGTGCCGCAGCACCGGCACGGCGATGCGACGGACGTCATCGAGCGAGACGCTGAAGCGGCCATCCATCGCTGCCACTGCTTTGCCGCCCTGAATCAAGAACTGCCCTGCTCGTGGGCCAGCCCCCCAATCGACTAGTTCAGCAACATACTTCGGCGCGAGCGGATCCTTGGGCCGGGTGGATCGCACGAGAGACGCCACGTACTTGATCACATATTCGCTGACAGCCACGCCGCCAACGAGCTTCTGAATATTCGTGATCGCCTTTCCCGAAAGCACCTTCCGGACCTCAGGCCGTTCAGACCGTGTGGTTGCCATGAGAATCCGCTCTTCCTCGTCAGCCGTGGGATAGCCCACTTTGATGTTGAACATGAAGCGGTCGAGTTGCGCCTCAGGAAGCGGATAGGTTCCTTCCTGCTCTACCGGATTCTGCGTGGCAATGGTGAAAAACGGATCCGGCAAGGAATAGGTCTGCTGCCCAACCGAAACTTCTCGCTCCTGCATGGCCTGCAGGAGCGCCGCCTGGGTTTTGGGCGGCGTTCGGTTGATCTCATCGGCGAGCAAGATGTTGGTGAAGATCGGCCCCTCGACAAAGCGAAAGTTACGGCGACCGGTCTCGTCCTCATCAAGGACATTGGTACCGGTAATATCTGACGGCATCAGGTCGGGCGTGAATTGCACTCGCTTAAACCCAACGTCGAGAATCTGCGCCAGGGTCGAGACCATGAGCGTCTTGGCCAGCCCTGGCACTCCTTCCAGCAGGCAGTGCCCTCGCGTAAAGATGGCCGCGAACAGCTGCTCGATCACCTCATCCTGACCAACAATGACTTTTTGCAACTCTTCCTGCATCAGCAGGCGGTGCTGGGCAAATTCCTGCAGGATGCTATCGAGCGTCTTGGGCTTGGCTGCAGTCGACACGGAGGCTGGTTCCTTCCTCACTGGCTTTTTGGCGGGTTGGCCGGCGCTGGCCGCCCCTTTTCATTAGTATCGGCCGGGGGCGGCCTGCCGGGCAAACTGTTTTCAAACTGGCCGCTCTGGCGCACGCCCATTCCTTTCCAGAGAGCGGTATTGGCTCGGCCGCTGATGGCGTAGAATCAGTGACCGGCGGGCCGCAGGTTCGCAGTCCAGCGTGGGAGGGCCCTATGGGCAGCAGGCTCAAAAAAATCTTCTTTCAGCTCACCGTCGTGACGCTGCTGACGCTTGGACTGCTCGCCGAAGCCCCTCAGGTTCAAGCCGTTGAAGCCGTCGGCCCTGACCAAATCAGTCAAGCCATTGAACTGGCCAGTGGCTGGCTCATCCGGCAGCAGCGGCCAGATGGCACCTGGCTGTACGGAGGCCAGGGAAACGCATCAACAACTGGTGCCACCGCACTTGTCGTCCTGGCACTTGCCAATGCTGGTGTCGAAGCAGATGACCCGGCGATGCAGCGGGCACTAACCTGGCTGCGACAGCAGGAGCCGACAACCACCTATTCAAGGTCCCTTCAGACGCAGGCGTTGGCCATGGTCTCGCCCTTAGCGGATCTTGCGATAATAGAAAAAAATGTTCACTGGCTTGAAGAGACACGAGTAAAGAAACTCCCAACTTATGAGAGCATTCTTCGCCTCGACACATCGGAGCTTGAGAAGTTGCAAACGGGCATTCCAAAGCAGACAGCAGATCGGATGATCAAGGTCTTTCGTGACGTTAAGCTAGCACTTCAAAGCCTCCCTCGAGATCCGATTGAGGCTGCTAAACGTCGCTCTGAATTACAGAGACTTGTCGAGAAGGAAATTCGTCCCTACTTGGCTCACTGCACTTGGTCATACGGCAACAGAGGTTCCGGCGGAGATAATTCGAACGCACAATTTGCATTGCTAGCCCTTCACGAAGCGACTCGTGCAGGCGTTGAAGTTGATCAACTTGTCTGGATAGAGGCCCACCGACATTGGACTGCTTCACAAAACACGGATGGATCATGGGCTTACACTGCAGGTTCCCGTGCCGGAACGGGCAGTATGACCTGCGCTGGCATTGCAAGCATTCAAATAACAGATGGTCGCATTTCAGGCCCTGATGCCTTTGTGGAGAATGAACAGATCTCCTGCTGTGGTGGCGGCTCAAGCCCAAAGCCACTGGAAGCTGGGATCAGTTGGCTGGGCAAGAATTTTTCAGTCACCCAAAACCCAGCCACCGGCAGCCAGCAGTGGCTCTACTACTATCTCTATGGCCTTGAGCGGGTTGGACGGTTCACCGCCCGACGATTTATTGGCACCCACGACTGGTATCTCGAGGGAGCCAAAATGTTTTTGGAAAGCCAGGACAAGCTTTCGGGCAGTTTTCGCAGTCGCGGTAGCGAAGACCCCGTTGTTGCCACCAGCTTTGCCTTACTTTTTCTGGCCAAGGGCCGCCGACCAGTCGTCATCGCCAAGAGCCAACATGGCCCCCGGAACGATTGGAATCAACACGGCCATGACATTGCCCACTTGGTTGATTTCATTGAGGGGCGTTGGCGAGCAGACTATCCCGCCGGTCTCTCGTGGCACGTGCTTGATACCCAGTCGGCCAAGACCGACGACCTCGTCCAAGCACCCGTGCTTTGGCTTGGCGGCCGCGAAGGTCTCGATCTCGGCCGAGACCCCGGCCGCAGGCTGCGGCAATACATTGACCAGGGCGGCTTCATTTTTGCTGAATCAGCCTGCCCCAACAGTGAGGACTTTGACCAGGAATTTCGCCAACTGGTCAGCGAGATTTTTCCCGAGCCTGAATACCAGCTGAATCTCCTGCCCCCAGAGCATCCCGCCTGGCATGCCGAGCAGCTGGTCGACCCACAGTTTCAACGCCCCCTCCTCGGGATCGACTACGGCTGCCGAACCTGCCTGATCTATGCGCCCCCCACGGGCCAAAATGACGCCCCTGCCCTGCCAAGTCTTTCCTGCCTCTGGGAACTCGGCGGCCCAAACCGCTCGCAACTTCCTGCCGCAGCAGCCGCTCAGGTCGACGCGGCACTGGCAATCGGTGCCAATGTCATTGCCTACGCCACCAATCGCGAACTGAAAAACAAAGATGAGCTCTTCACGGCTGCTCAAGATGACGCCCTCACCACCAATCGCGGTGAGCGCGGGCAGCTCACCATCGGCAAACTACGACACGGGGGCCTCTGTGACGCCGCGCCCAATGCACTCACTAAAATCCTCCGGGCAGCAACCCGTGAGCTAGGGATCCGGGTCGATGATTCACCTGAAAAGCTTGACCTGATCGACAGTCGTATCTTTCGGCATCACATGCTCTTCATGCATGGCCGGCAGGCTTTTGCCTTTGATGAAGCTCAGCAGGCAAACCTGCGGACGTTCCTCGAACGTGGTGGCACGCTTCTTGCCGACAGCGTCTGCGCAGCTGGTGGCTTTACCGATGCCTTTCGCCATGAGATGGGCAAGGCCATCCCTGACTATCCGTTGGAATCAATTCCCCCCGATGACCCGCTGTTCGCTGCTGGAGAACTTGGCGGGTACGACATTCGCCTGGTGACGCTCCGCGAACCATCACAAGGCGACGGCCCGCTGGCAACCCGCCAACGGCAGATTCCACCACGGCTGGAAGGAATCCGGATCAACGACCGCTGGGCTGTCATTTTTTCGCCCTACGACATCTCATGTGCTTTGGAAAAGCAGAACTCCATGGAGTGCACCGGCTACGACCGCGACGACGCTGAAAAAATTGCCCTCAACGTCCTGCTCTACTCGCTCAATCGCTAAGAGCCGACAGCCTCACTCATCACTGCCACCGGTCAGATAACTGGCGTAATAAAGTAGCGTCAGAATGCTCTGAAGTGTGGCGGCGACATAGGTCCAGGCTGCTGCGTTAAGCACCTGATTAACTGCCGGCATTTCGGCTGCCGGCACGATTCCAAGCTGGACAAGCTGAGCCTTTGCCCGATTACTGGCATCGATTTCGAGGGGAAGGTTCAGCACCTGAAATAAGACCGTCCCACCAAACAAGAGGAGCCCCAGCCAGGCAAGTGACTGCAGGGCGAAGGCTAGCCCAACCATGAAAATGATGACACCGAAACCACTGCCAAAGTTCGCAACGCCAACGGCAGCGTTCCGAAATCCCATCAATGACGACTTCTCGGCGTCTTGCAGAGCATGGCCTGCCTCGTGGGCAGCAATCCCAACGGCAGCCAAAGACTTCGTGCCATATACGTCTGACGAGAGCCGCAGCACCTTCGCAGTCGGATCGTAGTGATCAGTCAGGCGGCCATCGACAGACTCAATCTGCACGTTTGTCGCACCGGCTGAGTCGAGGATATGCCGGGCGGCCGCAGCACCGGATAGCGGCGCAGCCAGACGTGACGCAGCCGCAAAGGAAGACTTCACCCGCCACTGTGCCCAGGCCGCAAGCGCCAGGGCCGGGGCAATCCACAGCAGCAGCCGAAAATCGAAGAAAAGTCCTGGCATCATCTGTCCCGGCGGCGGAGCCGGCTCCTCAAAAATTTACGGTCAACTTTGGAAGTGAAAACTTCTAATTATTGTAGGGGTGGTATCTCGGTTTCCAAACGTCGCTCGGCAGCCTCGGCTGCCTGCCTCCCTCCTGCAGTCAGCCATCGCACCATGTCATCCTTCCCTTCTTTCCGACGTGCTAGCTCCTACTGGCTGCTACTCATTCTCTCCTTCTGTCTGTCCGGCTGTGGTCAGCCAGACGCCCCCGACAGCGGCACAAAAACCATCCCCGCCGTTCACCCCGAACAGCTCTGCCCACGGCTTCGCCTTGCCCTCAAACAGGTCCGAGAGGGGCGACAGCTCACCACCTCGACCCAGGGTGCCTGGCAGGTCGTGCATGGAATCCTCGCGTTTGGGGAAGACTTCCCAGTCTTCCATGAAGGCACCCCGCAGCCAGCCTTAGACTATCTCCTTGCGGGTGGAAGGCTCACCGGCTGGAACCTTCGTCCAGGTGACCACGGCATTCTCGCAGTTGTTGAACCAGGCAGCACCCTGGCACAGGGGCACCCTGATCAGTGGCTTGGGTACCTCTCACAGTGCGGCAGCGACGGCATTCCACTTGATCGCCCGCTGACAGTAGGAAATCAGGATGCAACGGTGGGGGACTTACTGAGTCAGGCCCAGGCCGATCTACGAATCGGCCAAGAGGCAACATGGACGCTGATGGCCTTGGCCACCTACCTGACCGAAGATGATCGCTGGCAGTCAAGCCGCGGAGACACCTGGAGCCTCGAACAGGTCATCGACATGGAACTCGAGGCCGACCTTGCCACAAGTGCCTGCGGTGGCGCCCACCGGCTGTATGGCCTGGCAACAGCCGTAAACCGTTACCGAGTGCGTCATCCTGACGCGACAAGCCCGCTCCCTGGTGCCTGGGGCCGGGCCGAGGCGACCATCGCTGACTGCATTGAGCGGGCGCGTCAGTTCCAACAGGCCGACGGTAGTTTTTCGACACAATATTTCGAGCGACCAGGTACATCACCCGACATCTTTGCCAAGCTCGGCTCAAGTGGCCACATTTTTGAATTCCTGGCCATCGCGTTACCAGAAAATCGGCTGGCTGAACCGTGGGTGCTGCGGGCAGCCGAGCGGCTGGTAAAAATGCTTGAGCAAACGGCCGACATCGACGTCGAATGCGGCGGTCTCTACCACGCGGCCCATGGGCTGCTGCTGTACCGCGATCGGCTTTGTCCGGCCAACTGACACTTTTTCCGGCCACGAGCCACTCCAGCAGCACGAACCCTGCGCCAGCAGTCAATCCTGCGCCAGCAGCCAATCCTCTGCCGGTAGCCAATCCATCGCTGGTATCAATGGACCATGCTAGACTGCGGCACGGTCGGTTCGCTTCGGGCGTGGGGCCCGCTGCGACTGTCTTGGTATCGCGCCCGAAAGGCTCTCGTGCACGGCATTATCTTTTTTTATATCCAGAAGTTCGCTGACATCGCGTCCTCTGGAACAACCTGGTTGCAACTTCGGCAAACGGTAACCGCAAGCAGTTCGCGGTACCTTCCTAATCAGGCCTACCCTGACGCTGAAGCGGTCCAGTTGCTTCAGACGCTGGCTGAAGCAACCAATGAACCACTGCCCTCGCTCCTGGAGCGGTTTGGCGAGTTCCTTGGCCCCCACCTTGTGAAGGTTGCCGGGCGTCATATCGACCCAGCCTGGCGAACACTCGATCTGATTGAAAACACCGAGTCGATCATTCACACCATGGTGCGGGCAACCAACCCGGGAGCCGAGCCTCCGGTGCTGGAGACCGTTCGGCAGTCTCCCAACGAACTCCATCTGGTCTACACGTCTGGCCGACAACTCTGCATTCTGGCCAAAGGCATCATGAAAGGCGTGGCGAAGCATTACCATGAGACCATCTCAATTGAAGAGTCCAGTTGCATGCTGAATGGGGATCCATTCTGTTGCTTCATCGTTCAAAATGACGCCCACGATACCCACTCGGCCAAGTCACCACTCTCGGAAACAATCGTCTTTGATCCTAAAAGTGGTGAACAACTACCCTCAGGCAGCAGCGGGAACTGGCATCAGGCTCATCCGTT
>RGBY01000001.1 GCA_009919445.1 Planctomycetia bacterium | reverse complement strand
GCATTCGACCACTCTGCCACCTCTCCCGGCAGGCGATGGGTCACTCCACAGGCCATATTGCAATCTGCAGGAATGGCCGCAGCGACTTGCCGCCCTGGAATTTCTCTGGACGAGAGAATTCCTAAAAGGCATTCTGAGTGACGTTGGGATCACTTGCAAGGAGCCCCCGGAGTCACCGCGTGGAAATGCCCCGAAATGTCATCGCACGGCTCGCAAGCGGGCTCCTGCTGCTGGTGGTGACGGCTGGTTTGTTCGTCATCCCTCGTGAGGCAGCTTTTTCTGCCGAGGCGTTGCGAGGACGGGCGGGAATTCTTGGCCGTGATGCCGGAGGGCACGTCCAGGCACTTGCTGACGATGCCTTCGAGGGGCGCGAAGCCGGCCGGCGCGGGGGGCGGGCAGCTGGTCGCTATGTGGAGCAGGTCATCGCTCCGCTTGGATTTGTGGCGGCAGGCGATAACGGCAGCTTTTTTCAGTCGTTCGCAAGTCGTCACGGCTCGTTACGAAACATCCTGGCCCTGCTGCCGGGGGCCGACCCTGCCTGCCAAGACGAGTTGGTGGTTGTTGGCGCCCACTACGACCATGTGGGCTATGGGAATCAGCGGAACAGCTATGGCCCCTTTGGGTTCGTTCACAATGGTGCCGATGATAATGCCTCAGGGGTTGCCGGGCTGATTGAGATTGCTGAGGCTCTGGCGAGTCTGCCGCAGCCTCCGCGGCGGCCAATTCTGCTGGCCTTTTGGGATGGCGAGGAACAGGGTCTGCTGGGCTCCAAGCACTTTCTGCGGTCCCGCCCGGCGAGCATCGAGGGCAAGACGATTGTCTTTTCAATCAATCTCGACATGATCGGCCGGCTGCGGCAGCAGACCGTGTCGGTTTATGGCACCCGGTCCGCGGTTGGCCTTGAGGAACTCGTCACCCGAACCAACTGCCTTTCAGGCGGGACAGCCCTGCAGTTGGCATTCGATTGGAAGGTCGAGCCAGACTCGGATCATTACTCGTTCTTGCAGGCCGGTATCCCCACACTGATGTTTCACACCGGCCTGCACAACGATTACCACCGGCCAAGCGACGATGCCCATCTCGTCAATCTGGATGGCCTTGAGCCCGTGGCTCGGCTGACATTCGACACGCTCCTGCAAGTCGCCGATGCCACCGGCTCTGCGCCGGACAGCCCGGGGCGTTGGGGTATTGGCATCCGAGCAGATTCGGCCAACCCGACCGCAGCCCTGGTAGTTGCCATGCGGGCTGGTTCTCCAGCAGAACGTGGCGGACTCAGGCTGAAAGATCGCATCGTTGAGATTGACGGAACGCCAATCACCGGCCAGCAGGACATGATGCAACGGCTCGCGGCTATCGGGAAGTCGTCCGCGGTTGACGTGACCGTTTCCAGAAAGGGCCAGTATGTCAGGCTCACCTGGAATGATTGATGAGACTTGATGGGAAAGGCAGCACGAGGCGAGTGCTGCTGCGGACGAACCTGGGCGATCAGTCCTCGTCTTCCTCCCACTCTCCATCATCTTCGTCTTCCCACTCATCGCCTTCGTCATCGTCTTCGTATTCGTCGTCTTCTTCGTCGCCTTCTTCGTCGCCGTCTTCTTCTTCACCGTCTTCTTCGTACTCGTACTCGTACTCGTACTCGTCTTCTTCGTCGCCTTCTTCGTCGCCGTCTTCTTCTTCACCGTCTTCGTCGTCGACTTCTTCCCACTCTTCTGACTCTTCGTCGCCTTCTTCCTCGTCGTCCCCTTCTTCGTACTCTTCTTCACCGTCTTCGTACTCGTCGTCGTCCTCGTACTCGTCGTCTTCGTCATCCCAGTCTTCATCTTCGTCGTCGTCTTCAGCAACGATTGATGGGATCGAACCAGAACGGTGCTGCGACGATTCGAACAGATCGTCAGCCAGCAAGAGTTCAGGGAGTTCGGTCCAACAGAACACATCCGCACGCGATACGTCTTGCTGCTTGCCTGGTTTCAGAACAATCGTCACTGCTTCGTCTCCTGAAGTCGCTTCACGAGGTCATTCGTGGAAAAGAACACTGTCGAAAATTGTGGACGATGACCGGGCCTCCAGCCAAGTCCCTGGTCAAAATTTTTTGCCGGTCGCCTGCCGCTCTGGCGGCTGTCCCTCAGGGATCATCCCAGCGAGGTCGAGCTTGTGGAGGCGGTTTGCTGCCGACACTTGGTTGTCGGCGTTTTTTTCCGGCAACTTTCGTGCAGGTTTTGGGGGCGACCGTATTTGGTGGTCGTCACCTCCTGATCGGCTGGCATTCGGCAGTCTGCGGGCTGCCATTCGCAGCAAATCAAGCGGGCTGAGCAATATGCCAACGGCACCGGTGCGGTGCAAGCGGCGACGGCAAAAAAACCGGACCTCTCAGGCGTTCGAGTCGGCCGGAGGCGATTCGATCGGGGGGAGATCCTCGATTCGTCCGAGGCCGAAGACCCGGAGGAAGTACCGGCTGGTGATATAGACATTCGGACGCCCCAGCTCGTCGCTCCGCCCACCAATGGCGATCAGATCTCGGTCGAGGAGTTGCCGCAGCATTTCTTCTGAGCCGACCCCGCGGATGGCCTCAATTTCCGGCCGGGTCACTGGTTGGCGGTAGGCAACAATCGAAAGGGTTTCGAGGGCAGCCGTTGAGAGCCGGTTTTCAGCCGGATATTCCAGGGTTCGCCGCACCCATGGCCCAAACTGGGCACGAGTCAGCAGCTGAAACCCTCCAGCGACATGCTCGACTCGAAAGGCAGATCCAGCAGCGTCGAAGAACTGGTTCAGTTCTCGCAGCAGGCTGCGGCCCCGTGTGGCATCCGGCAGCCGGGCGAGTTTTGCCAGCCGGCGGATGGGAAGTGGTTCTCGGGAGATAAACAGGGCTGCCTCAAGCCGGGCCAGGTCGTCGCTGCGGTGGTGGCTGCCGACGGCCTCCGTAACGGGATCCAGGCCGGCTGACTTGGCTCGGCTCCAGCGTTTCCGGCGGCGGACGTGGCGTGGCCATGAATGAGGCAGATGCAGCGAGTGAAGACCGCCTCGGCGGGGGTGCAGGCCGAGTACTGACTTGGGCCGGGTGAGCAGCCGCTGTCTGACCCAGGATGACTTCCGTCGTGGTGTCGGCATCATGAAGCTGGCCGTGGTGTGGCGACCATCAGATTGAAATCAACGGACGACTGCCCCGCGAGCCTGGCCGCCCGGTGGTGTCGCGGCCAGACGCTGCTGCCATCGGTTGACCTGTTCGAGCAGGTTTTGAAGGGCTTCGGCTTCACTGCTGGCATGGGCGTGAAAAAGTCGCTGCAATTCTCCGCTGGGATCGACAGCGACACGGCAGCTTCCGTGGAATTGCCCACTCCCGTCTGCTGTGGGCTCGAGAAGGAGCCGGTGGGCACCAACTGCTGCCAACTGCTGACGCAGACTGCCAGCATCAAGCCTGCCTGCAGCCAGCGAGAGGGAGGCCGCCGGTCTGGCCGGAGGGAACTGGTGGGAACTGGCGGGGGGCGAACTGGTGAGGAGGGCGGTTGCAGGGTCTGCTGCCCGCGACGAAGAGGAATTTTCAGCGAGGGGACTGTCAGGCTGATCGGTACCAGGGGCCTCGGTGGGTGGCGAGCCGGCCAGGAGAGGCCCGGCTGGTGGTGCCTCAAAAGTGACTGGCGGTGCAGCCGGCTTCGGTTCTGTCGCACTGGCTGCCGCTTCAATCAGATCGATCGCCGGACGCAGGATCAGGTCGCCGCAGGCGGCACGGATTTCTGGCGGGATCTTGTGCGAAAACATCGCCAGAAGAGGCACCACAATCATGCAGACGAAAAGGAGAAACGTACGAATTTTCATCGCTGGTCCATGCGGCCCGAAGGCGGATTCGGGGTGAACGTGAGCACCCACAAGGGCTGAGGACGATAGCGGCCAGAATGAACCAGAACAACGCGAACCTGGAGAATCCTGGGGGGGTAGCCAGCCTAGGTGGGCGTTAGTCCATCTCGGTGCTGCTTTCCAGCGGAATGTTCACAAGCCAGAAATCGGTAGGAAGCCGGGAGATGCCCACTGGCAGTTGCCAGCTGACCTGAAGTCTGTCATCAGGGCTTGGCAGCGGCGGTAGGAAAGTTGTTTCCACTGTCAGCCCGCGACTGCTGCGGCCCACGACGCGATGGTGCAACGTGGTTACGGCGGGGCCGCTGGGGCGCAGGAGTGTCGGGACCCGATCAGCCAGCCAGCCTCGGTGAGACTCACAGGCTGCGGAGGGCTCAGCGAGTTGGGCCGTTGCTCGCAGGGTGAGGCCCTGACCGGCTGGTGTCACCGTCGGCCACCACTCTTCGAGTTCAGCGGTCATGGTGCCGAGGCAGTTGCTCGGTTTTGCCATCTCCGACCCGCGAGGAGTGAGTGGCAGCCGGAAACGATGGCTGAAGCCCGGCAGCCACATTTCAACGGTGCCGCGGAGGCTGGCTAGTCGAGTGACGCCAGCCGGTGGCCGGCTGAGCACAACGGGCAGGTCAACCCAGCAGCGATTGCTGTTGATGAATGGTTCAACAACGCCAAGGCGGCTTGGCTGTCGAATCGTGGCGCCGTCTTCACTTTCGGCAACGATGGAAGCCAGCGGGAGCCTGACGATGAGGGGAGTCAGTCGCGGCTCCCAGGCAACTCGCAAGACGATCCGAAAGCCACGGTCACCGTCTGGCCCAAGCCGATCAATACGGTGCACGGCGACCCGGATGAGATCAGCTATCGCTGCGGGAAACGCTGGCCCAGCGGCTGAGCCTCCGGGGGCGATGCCCAGCCCCGGGGGGCGGTCGTCCAAGACAATCCGGCCTGCTGTGACGGCAGCCAGTTTTTCCATCGTGTCCCAGAACGGCAGCTGGTTACAGGTCAAACTGAAGACAGCGGCATTATCAGGAACCAAAATCTGGTTTCCGGTTTGAATCATGATCTGCTGGGCAAGTTGTTCCAGCGGTTGATCGGTGAGTGCAAGTGTCACCACGCTCGGTTCTGTTTGGCGGCTGGTCTCCGCCAGAGCGATGGCGGCGGCAAGGCGAGTCAATCGAAAGGCGGCTTCACCTTCGGCCAGCGGAATGGCCTCTTCGATTTCAGCCAGAGCAGAGCGGCCACGGCGGCCCAACGCTGTTGCTGCGGCGTCCCGTACGACCAGGGTGCCATGAGACAGCCGTCGGATGAGCTGCTCATTGGTTGGTCCCGCTGCTGTCTCGGCGTCAACGGCGAGGCTTGCTGGGCTGGAGAATCCAGCGGCCAGCAGCATGATGCCAACGCGATAAATCAGAGCGGCACGCATGACGATCTTTCTTCGCAAGAATGGTTTCACTGGCAGCAGTGGGAAGCGGCGTGCGGACTGGGCGTAGTCCGCAGGCGAAACCACAGGTTAGGCTGTGGGAGCCCATTGCCCCACAATAATCTCTGGCAGTGAACATGGGCCAGGAACTCAAGCGGGTTCCCGACGGAATGGAAGAGGCATGGCAACGATTGCAATCAGTCTATGCGGTGAGGGGAGAGGCCACGCCACCCGGATCAGTACGCTCATCGAGCGGCTTGAGCGGGAGCATGATGTTCTGGTTTATACGGCGGCTGATGCCTTCCGCTTTCTTGAGCAGCGGTTCGCGACAGGACACCCCCGGGTGACGGTTCGGGAAATCCCTGGGATTATCTTCGAGTACAGCGGTGGCCGTCTCGATGTTCCCCGAACCATTCGGGCTGGCCTGGAGTACCAGGCCCGTTCCCTCGGTCCACTTGTCGATCGCCTGATGGCTGATTTGGAGGCTCACGAGGTTGCCTTGGCAATCACTGACTTTGAGCCTGCCCTTCCCCGCGCGGCAGCCCGTCAGGAAGTACCGTTGCTCAGTGTCGACCATCAGCATTTTCTGTTGGCCTACGATCTGGAACCGTTGCCCTGGACCTTGCGCTGGAATGCTTGGTTTATGAGCCATGCCGTCTGGATGTACATGGGTGAGCCGGCTGAGACCATTGTGTCAGCTTTTTTTCGTCCAGGCCTTCGCCGTGGCTGGGAGCATGTCGTTCAGGTTGGACCGTTGCTGCGACGTGAAGTTACGAAGGCAGAGCCGAGCGATGGTGGCTATGTGCTGAGTTATCTTCGTCGGCATACCCCCTTTTCAGCCCTCGAAACGCTGGCTGGATGCGGCTTGCCCGTCAAGGTTTATGGGCTTGGGGAACGCGAATCGATCGGCAGGCTTTCGTTTCATCCGATTGACGACCAGCGGTTTGCTGACGATCTCGCTGGCTGCCGGGCAGTCATTTCTGCTGCAGGGAATCAACTCATCGGTGAGGCGATTCATCTGGGGAAGCCGCTGCTGGTGCTGCCTGAGCGGGCCCACGGCGAGCAGCGTATGAACAGTTATTTTTTGCGGAGTATGGGCTGTGGTGACTTTGTGCATCTTGAGCAGGTAACAAGCGGTCGTGTCCGGTCGTTTCTCGAGAGTCTCGACCGCTTTGCCACGCCCCTGGCCAATCTCATGGGCACCATGGATGGCACCGATCAGGTACTGGCGAGTGTTCAGCGTTGGCTGCACAAGCAGCAGCGTGGCGCTGCATGAAAACGATCCCCTTCGGGCAGCAGGTTTGCCACGCAGATGGTTTTGTTTCGAGGCTCAGGAAGCAGGCTGGTCGCGAAGCAGCCGCACAATCTGCGGCAGCATCGCCCGAATGGCCCGACCACGGTGACTGATCAGGCTTTTGACAGCCGGAGCAAGTTCACCAAAGGTGCGGTGGTATTCCGGCACAATGAAGTAAGGGTCATAGCCAAAGCCGCCACAGCCAGCTGCAGTGTCGGCAATCCGGCCGCAACATCGGCCACTCGCGGTAGCCCGGATGGTCCCTTCAGGATCGGCGAGGGCAGCATGGCAGGCATAGTGAGCCGTCCGCTGATCGGCAGGCACCCCCGCTAGTTTTTCCAGAAGGAGGGTGTTGTTGGCTTCGTCAGTCGCCTCGGGGCCGGAGAATCTGGCAGAGTAAACCCCGGGGCCGCCCCCGAGGGCATCGACCGCCAGGCCGCTGTCTTCACCCAGCACCCAGTGTCCGAGCGCCAGGGCCTGCTGGCTTGCCTTGAGAGCAGCATTTTCAGCAAAGGTTGTGCCAGTTTCAGCCACGGCGAGGGCGGCGGGAAAGTCAGCAAGCGACTGACAGGCGATCCCAAAGGGCTCGAGCAGGGCTGTCAGTTCCTGTCGCTTGCCGCTGTTGGTTGTGCCAAGCACAAGAATTGGCGAAACGGGCACTCGCAAGGCTCCTCAAGAATTCGGACGAATCTGCAGAAGCCGGCGAGATCAATCACTCTACCGCCGGCCGATCGGTAGCCTCGGCACATCGATTGGCCGGGGCTCGATATCGAGCAGGATACCCTCAATTCGCTTGGGGAGGATCGTGCCGGCAGCAAGTTTTTCTTGGTCGGGGCCAAGCTCCGTCGAAATGCGAACAAGTTCAGGGCTGGGCACCTGAGAGCCGTCCTGCTGCTCGACCGCTAACTGCGACAGGCTGCCAACGCAGACAATACTCGATTCGCGGTCGTGGAATTCATAGGCCTGCCAGCCTTGCTGACGGAGCGACTTGGTCAAGCGGTGTGCCTTCTCGGCCGCCTGCACCAGTCGGCTGTCAGCCGCATCATCACCTGTGTTGAGTGTCTCGGCATCGAAGCCACCGGCACCGGTAAAGGTAGCGACTCGAACGCTGTAGCGTCCCGGACAGTCGAGCAGGCTGTGCTCAACATCAGCGTTCATATCGATCACAAACTGGTCGAGTTGTGGTCGATTGAAATAGTCCTTCGGTAGCAGCGGGTTGGGAATCATGAAGGCCATATGCAGTGGCCTCTTCCCGGTCTGCTTATCGAGGCCGAGCATTCGTCGGAAGTCGGAGTAGGCGCGACTCTTGCCTTGCTCGCCAGTCAGGGTTTCTGGCCGCAATGATTTGATCCGGGTGAGTGCCTTCTGGCCGCGGGCATCATCGCAGGCGGCAAAGTCACCAACCATCACAGCGACCTCGACAACCTGCTGGGAATTGGCATACCGCATTTTTTTCGGGCTGCCATCGGGGTTGAGCCCAAGCCCACGCTGTTCACCCGTGAAGTCAAAGGCCTGCTCGTGGGTGTAGGCGTCCAGACGGAAGCGGCTGCGGAGTTCTTGGGCAAGCCGACGGGCATCATCTCGTGCGCCGTCTCCCCGAAACGTGGTGGCAAGCACAAGCCAGGGGCCGTTTTGCTCAGAAAGGGGGAACATTGCCTGCGGGTCGATCTGTGGCTTGGTGAACCAACTTGTCGGCAGCCAGCCACTCTGCCCGGCAGCCGGTGATGGCCAGAGCATGACAATCGCCGCGAGCAGGACCGGCGGCAGGCAGGCGGAGAATGGCGAACGTTGGTGAAGCACAGTGCAGCGTCAGTCAGGGAATGAAACGGCGGGGGAAACGGCAAAGGTCCCGCGGCGATGCGGACGGTAGCATTCACAATTTTGGCAGACGAGAGGAGTTTTGCAGTGGAGCGATCCTGTGCATCGGCTTTGCTGTGAAACCGGGTAAACTGGGGGCAGTGCGGGCCCATCCTCTCTGCCGTTCCAGCCCTTGAGCGACTTCAGTCAATGAATGCTTCATTTCCAAGTTCCCCACGCCGTGAGATGCTCCGTCTTCGTGTCGGGGTGGCGCTCATCGTGGGCTGGGTGCTGTTGATGGTGTTGCCGCCACTGGTTCTTTGGAACCTTCGCGGCAACTGGCTCGCGAAGCTTGAGCGGCCGGCGGTTCAGCAGCAGTGGGATCAGTTTCGGCAAGACATGCAGCAGCAATCGGATCGGAGTGGTCCGGTGCAGCACAAGGTGCCCAAGAGTGCAGAACCACCGCTACGAGTTTGGCTGCGGGATTACTTTGGGCTGGCGGTGGCAGCCTGGGGCGTTCTCGGCTCCACGCTGTACGCGTTTCTGGCCCTGGCTGTCATGGGAGTCATTGGGACAGCCAAGCAATGAGGTGATGCAGCTGGCGTTATTTCCCCAGGACCAGTCGCGCTGTGAGGGCGACGCCAACAAACATAATCACCACAATGCCGAGCACACCAAGAAGCGAGAACACGTCAAAGACCTCTGTCGGGGGAATCATGACTGTCATCACGGCCAAGACATCGATTTGACCGCAGCGTCAGCATGCTACCAGACAGACCAAGCGTGCCGCCATCGGATCTCATCCGACAGGAGCCGCAGTTGGTCGGACAGGCATCGCTACCGTCGGAATAATTCATCCGGCACGGTGTCGCGGGCTGTCCGCCCCACTTCATCCAGGGTTCGGCGTTGGCCGACCGTGTGCCAAGGGGTGACGTCGGCAAGTTCGGGCATGATTTCCAAAATCTGTTCGATCAACTGACCGATCAGCCGGCCAGCCTGCTCTTCCCCAATCTGCTCGCGAATCGCGGCTGCTGTCTTCATCAGTTTCACCATGCGAGAGCGGGCAAGGACTGGTCCAGAGAGTTGCCCCTCTCCCTCCTCGAGCAGGTCGGCCATCGGAACATCGAGAACCTGCTGCCAGCGCTGGAGATCACTGATTCGCAGGTCGCAGTCCCCCTGTTCCTGTCGACGAATGACCGCCATTTCGATGCCCAGGCGACGGGCAACATTCCGGAGCGTGACTCCCTGTTGCTGACGGACTTCGGCAATCCGATGCAACCTCCGCCGAGCGGAACGGCTGGCGGCAGGGTGAGCCCGGAGGCGGTGGCGGGCCTGCGGCCGTTCATCCCTAGCGGATGATCTGCCACTTGTTGCCCGGCAATCAGCCTCAGCACGAGCAGCATCCGAATAGGCGGCGTCAGCCACTGCCATTGGATCGTGGTAGGAGTTTTCTTGATCGTCGTAGTCTTCTTGACGTTCGACTCGATAGGGAACCGTGGCCATCGTCGCCTCCTTCTCGTAAGCAACCCAGGGAGTGCCTCATTTCAAGACGCTCCCCCGACGGAACCGACGGCAATGCCTTCAGCTGGCTCATGATTTCTGACGCTGTCTTCTTCGCGCAATGGAAGCCGCGCAGCGTATTCAGGAAATTGTGAGCGAGAGAAGAGATTGCCGTTGTTGCTCACCAGAACGGACCATGCCTTGCCCGCACGTCCGGCTGATGAAACTGTACCCTCGTGACCACCCAGAGGAAAGCGTTGCTTTCAAAAAGTGGCGAAAATGCTGTCCATTTGGGGGTATCGAGGTGTTGGGTCAACTGGTGTGATCTCAGGTTGTGTGAGATCTGTTACGCAGCCCGGCCGTGAAGCGTTCGGTTCAAGAAAAAAATTATGAGGACTGCTGGAGGGCCCGGGTGGCGGCGGTCGCTATAGTGCCGGGACGGGTGGCCGCAGCATCCTGCTCTGGGCCAATCCGTAGCAGTGACGACAGTTGGCAGACACGAGGAATTCTGAGCATGACCACCCGTTCGGCGCTGGCTCCGGCAGCGACACCCCTGATCTGGTCTGCGCTGGGGCCACGTGACCAGATCAGCGTTACGGGTGCTGATGCCTGCAACTTCATTGAAAACTTCACCACGAATAAAGTCAGTGATCTCAACGTGGGTGAGGGGTGTGCCAGTTTTTTTTGTGACGCCCGTGGGTGGGTGCTCGAGTTGGCCCTGATTCGCCGCATTGAAAATGGCCTGCTGATCGATGTTGCGACAGGTCATGCGGCGGCGCTGCTGGCTCATCTCGATCGCTATCACATCCGAGAGCAACTCGAACTCCGTGATGTCAGCGGTCTGGAAGCCGGAGTGGTGTTTCTGGGGGGCGCGTCAGTTGACTGGCTGCAGGAGCAGTTTGACCAACCACTGCCAGAACGCCCGCAGAACTTTATCAGCGGTCATCTGCAAGCTGGTGTTGGCCTCACGCAGCCGTTGTCAGCTCGCCTGACATGTTTTGACTGGTATGGTGCAGACGGCTTTCTGCTTGAAGGTGCAGTTGCTGAGGTTGCCCTCCTGACGGCTGGCCTCGCTGCGACGGCGGCTCCCCTATCTGTAGAAGAGCAGACGGCGAGACGGTTGCGCCGGGGCTGGCCACTAGCCAGCGACATTCCTGCCAAGACACTGCCTCAGGAAGTCGGCTTCACCGAGCAAACAATCTGCTTTACCAAGGGATGCTATCTCGGCCAGGAAACCGTGGCCCGATTGGATGCGTTAGGCCATGTCAATCGCCAACTCACCGTGCTGACGGTCGAGGGTGAAGCACCCGTCGCGGCAGGGGCTGTCGTCACCAGTGCCGGGAAGGCGATTGCATCCGTAACTTCGGCGGCGCGATTGGAGTCACCCCCGGGCTGGCTGGTGATGGCAATCGTGCCACTCCAAGCAACAAAACAGAGTGATTCTCTCACCGTGGACGGCCGGCCGGCAAGACCTGCGTTCACGCATGAGTAGCCTTTTAGCAGGAGCGTGAGACATGTCCCTCGACCAGCAGCCTGAAGAACGTGAAGAGGATGATGGCGAAGAACTGCTGAAGGCATCACGGTTTCGTGTTGTCCGCGTCCAGGAAGTGTGCCGCGATGGCAGCCACCGTTCCCGTGATCTGATTAAGCACCCTGGAAGCGTGGCAATTGTGCCGTTGTTGGATGACCATACGGTTTGCCTAATCAATGTTTTCCGGAGAGCAGTGGGCCGCACGCTTATCGAAATACCAGCCGGTACGCTCGACCGGATAGAGTCACTGGAGGCAGCGGCAGCTCGTGAACTGATTGAAGAGACCGGCTATCGAGCCGAGTCCCTTGAAGCCGTGGGCAGCCTCTGGATGTCGCCAGGGATTTTGCGGGAGCGGATGCATCTGTTTGTTGCCCGGGGGCTGACGCCGGGGCCACAGGCACTTGAGCCGGGCGAGCAGATCGAAACCCGTGTGGTGGGCTGGGATGAGGCGGTGGCGATGTGCCTCGATGGCCGGATCGAAGATGCCAAGACGGTGGCAGCAATTCTGCTCACTGATCAGAGGCGGAAGCCGTCGTGATGGGAGTGGCTGGGGGCTGCCGGTCAAGCAGGAACAGCACCCCGCCGATCAGCCCGGTAACAATGGTTGCAAAAAACCAGAGAAGGCCAATGGCGATGGCCTGCTCCCTGGCGACTCCCCAGGGGCCCAGCAGAAGGGCCATGCCTCCTTCACGGAGGCCGACCCCATTGATGCTGATTGGGAGCACCATTGCCAATGCGATCAACGGGACGACCGAAAACCAGATGCCCAGACTGAGCTGGACGCCGATTCCGCGGGCCAGCAGGGCAACTGAGATCGACGCACCGGCCTGCACGATCATGCTCCAGCCGACGGCGCGGCTCATCAAGCTGGGCCGCAGTTGGTAGGGCAGAAGTTGGGCGAGAAACTGACGGAGTCGATGGCTTGCTGGCAGCAGTTCAAGCAGGTGGTCCAGGCTGCCAATGGTCAGGCGAAAGAACAGCAGTACCCCGGCTAGGAGCAGGAGGCCAACAGCGAGGGTAGCCAGGGTGGCAAGTTCGAATTCGATTGCCAGAAGGGCAGCGCCAGCCAAGACGCCAAGCGCAGAGACACCAGTAAGGCGGTCGGCAAAAATCGTGCAGCCAGCCAGGAGCCGCCCTCTTGTCGTATCAGCAAGCCGATAGGCTTTGATCACATCGCCGCCAATTGAGGATGGCAGGCAGAGGTTGAAAAACAGCCCTTCAAAAAACCGCCAGACGAAAAAGCCGGTGCCATGGTTGAAGCCAATTGGCCGGGCCAGTGAGGACCAGCGAATTCCTGCGACGACTTGGATTCCGACAGCAGTGGCGAGGCCGCTGACGCACCACCGCCAGTCAAGGGCTTCAAGCAGCCCAAGTAGGGAATTCCAGTCGACGCCGCGGAGCACCAGGGTGATCAGGATCAGCGTGGCCAGGAGTCGCAAGAGAGGGGCAGCCCAACGAGGGAGCCACCGTAGGCCAGCGGTTGAGGGGCTGGAACGAGTGGCATCTGCGGGAATGGCGGGGCTACGATCGACGTTTGCAGGCATCGCGTGCGGGGACGAGGGGATGCACCAGTCGGACGGATTCTTCCGGTTTCCTACGGCCGTCGACCGACACTTCTCTGGCGATGGTGGTACTGTATCAAACCGGTGGCGTTGCGCCGGGAGAAAACCGGTCGAGCCAATCGGTCAGTGATTTCTGGAGTGAGTCGGGATGCCCTGGGAAGCATTCACAGTCGAATCGTTCGGTCAGTCGCTTGCAGAAGTGGCGGCGGTGGTGTTTTTCTTTGTGGTCGGTGGCAATATCGGGAGTTTTCTGAATGTTGTTGCTCACCGGGTGCCGTTGGGCATGTCCGTTGTTTTCGGTGGTTCTCGCTGTCCAGCCTGTGGGCAGGCGATCCGTCCACGGGACAACCTGCCAGTTCTCGGCTGGCTTCTTTTGCAGGGGCGGTGTCGTGACTGCCTGGTGCCGATTCCCGTTCGGTATCCATTTGTCGAAGCCGTTGCAGCCGTTTTGATTGGGTCGGTGGCAGCAGTCGAAATTCTCTCTGGCGGATACACCCTGCCACTTGGGAACGAGGTTGCCCAGGGCCGCTGGTGGCGGGGAGTTGATGAGCTCCTGTTTCATCCGAATGGTCGACTTTTGGCCATCTGCCTGCTCCATGTGACTGGTCTGGCGACGCTGTTGGCGTGGGCCCTGCTGGAATACGATCAGCAGCGTCTGCCCCGACGCTGGTCTGTTCTTGTGGGACTGACCCTGCCGGTGCTGTCCCTGCTGTGGCCTTGGCTGCAGCCCGCCGTGGCGGTTCCGCCAGTGGTGCTGGAGGGGGCTCTCGGCTCACTTTCTCCTGGTCAAGCAGCTGGGCTGACAAGCCTGCTTGGTCTGCTGGCGGGCTGGCTGCTTGGCAGCCTGTTGCGTGCTGCAGGCTATGCCGGACCATTTCTGGCTGGCGGGCTGGCGTTGGTCGGTGGTCTTTGTGGCTGGCAGGCGGTCATGACGGTTAGCCTCATCGGGCTCTTCCTCTCATGCTGCCGCTGCGGTGGAGCCAGCATTTGCCGTCGCACTATAGGCCGTACAGGTATCCACGCCCGCCGGTTGACCATGGTCGACGTGCTGGTTGCTTTCACCCTGCAGCTCCTCGGCTGGCGGTGGCTTGCTGCTGGAACCGGAAAACTGATTAGCGAGGCTGTGGCGGCCGTCACGAGCTGAGGCCGCGGGTCGGCTGGGGGTGATCAGCCGATCGGTTCAAGGCCGCCGTGGGCCAGCACAAAACTGCGGGTGCGGCTGGCATTCGTAAAACGGACAGCAGCGACGGCTCGTGGCCCGTTGCCACTGATGCGTTCCAGCACGCCCTCGCCGTACTCAGCATGGCGGACCCGCTGCCCGACGTGAAAGTCAGCGACTCGAGGGCGTCCGCTTCCAAGTTCACTGGCAGCACGAAGCGCAGGTGATTCACGGAGTTTGGCCAGGCTGGTGAGATCACCGCGAGAGCGGGACTGTTTGGCCGGCGGTTTCACGGCAGGCTCAGCAGGCTCTGAGTCGAGTTCGAGAACCAGTCCGTCAGCTCGCTCTTGCTGCAGGGGCATGGTGTCTGCCGGCTGGTCCGAGACGCCGGGGAATTCATCGTCTGGACCTGAGGAGAAGTAGTCGGCAAATGGATCGTCTTCTCGCGGCGACCAGTCACTGTCCTCCTCGTGGCCCAGCGAACTGAGTGTTGGTGCTTCAGGGCCCGTGAGCAGGGTTTCGGCACCAATCATTTCAGTGAGGAATATGCTCGGTGCTGCGATCCGGCGGCTTCCCCGATAGTCGCGGATGCGAGCCGCACTCGCATGAACCTCTTGTTCTCCCCGAGTGATGCCGACGAACACAAGACGGCGTTCCTCCTCAAGTTGGTCGTCCTGATCGAGGCTTCGCTCGTGCGGCAAAATGCCATCTTCCAGCGCAACCATGTAGACAACCGGAAACTCAAGCCCTTTGCAGGCGTGAAAGGTCATCAGGGAAACCTGATTTCCCGACGGGTCCCAGACGTCCGTGTCGGCAACCAGTGCAGTCTGCTCAAGAAACTGGCCAAGCGGGTCGTCGTCAGGCAGGACGGCCTCGAAGGATTCGTCAACCTGACGGGCAGCGGTCACCAGTTCTTCGACGTTGGCCAGTCGCTCATCGCCTTCTTCATCCTTTTCGGCAGCCAGAAGTTCGCGGTAGCCGGTTCGGTCGAGAATGGCTTCAACCAGAGGGGCTACCGCCCCCTCAGCCCGCTGGTGCACCTGCTCGAGTTGGTTGACAAGATCACCAAACTGTTCATAAGCCCGGATGGCTCGGCGGGACAAGCCGGGGACAGCAGCCGCCTGCCGGGTGGCCTCGAGTCGTGAGAGTTGCTGCTGTTCTGCCCAGGCCGCCAGCCGATCGAGTGACTGCTTGCCGATTCCTCGAGGTGGGACATTGACGATTCGCAGCAGGGCTTCGTCATCACGAGGATTCTTCAGCAGCCGCAGCCAGGCAACAATATCGCGAACCTCGCGGCGTTTGAAGAACTCCAGTCCCCGCAGCAGCTGGTAGGGAACCTGGCGGTTCCGCAGGGCGACTTCGAGCGAACGGGACAGAGCATTGGTGCGAAACAAGATGCAGAAGTCACGTGGCTGCCGGATGCCGCTGGTAATGGCATCAGCAATTTCGGTGGCGATCCGTTCAGCCTCGTCATGACTGCTACTGTCAAGGACGATGCGAACCTGGGAGCCAGCCCCTGCATCGGTCTGAAGCTGTTTTGGCTTGCGACGACTGTTATTGGCAATGACCCGATCGGCGGTGCCCAGAATATTGGCCGTGCTGCGGTAGTTCTGCTCGAGGGTCACCACGGCGGCGGCGGGATAGTCGCGCTCGAACTCGAGAATGTTGCGGATGCTCGCCCCCCTCCAGCCATAGATGGCCTGGTCAGGGTCTCCTGTCACCGCCAGATTCTGATAGTCGAGAGACAGCCCCCGCAAGATGCAGTACTGCACGGCGTTGGTGTCTTGATATTCATCGACAAGGAGCCAGCGATAGCGGGCATCAAGCTGGCGTCGGAGGTCTGGGTTATCAAGAAGCAGCCGCGCGATGTGAATGAGAATGTCGTCGAAGTCAACGGAGTTGGATTCCAGCAGCATCTCTTGGTAGACCGGCCAGAGTTTGGCAACGATCTCGTCGGCTGGCCGGCCCCAACGTGGCTCAAAGGTTTCTGGTGTGACCAGGTCGTTTTTCGCCCGACTGATTGTTCCGGCAAGTCGGCCGATGGGGGTGTGCTTCAGGGACAGCCCAAGTTTTTTGGCAGCTCGTTTGAGTACGGACTGCGAGTCATCAGTGTCGAGAATCGAATAGTCGCTGGTCAGGCCGACCAGGCGGGCGTGAACCCTGAGCAGCCGGGCAGCGAACCGATGGAAGGTTCCCATCTCCACAGGCTGGGGACCAACCAGATCGGTGACCCGCCGGCGCATTTCCTCGGCTGCCTTGTTGGTAAAGGTGAGGGCAACGATTTGGTGGGCAGGAATGCCTTGCGTGATGAGATGGGCAATCCGGTGGGTCACAACGCGGGTTTTTCCGCTGCCGGGGCCTGCAAGCACGAGCAACGGGCCCTCGACGTGGGTTGCCGCTTGCCGCTGGCTCGGGTTGAGTGAGTCGAGAGAAAGTCGCCGCACGGTGCTAGGCGTTCGCTTTGGGAGAAAGGAAAGGACAGGTTCCGATCTGACAGAAACGCAAGGCTGCTGGCCTCTCCTCAGGCTGCAGGTGGTCGGATTCTGACAAAATTGATTATATTCCTTTGACATGCCAGCAGTGGAACGAAAACCAGTTCCAGCCTGCTGGACCGCGACGGCAGGTAGGCCGTTGCAATGGCCCGAGGGCTTCACCCGACGCTGGTGCGGGTGGCCCGAGTCATACCACCACCCACATTGCACGGGAGGGACCCCATGCCACGCATTCCATACAAGAGCCTTACCCAGTCCGACGAGCTTGCTGAAAAGCTTGAGATGAGCACTGCTGAAATTGGCCTGTCAGTGCGAACCACCAACTGCCTTGAGGAAAAAGGCATCTTCACAGTTCATGACCTGCTGAACTGTACCCGTGCCGATCTCTTGAGCATCTCCAACTTCGGTGAGAAGACCCTTGAAGAGGTCTACAAGTCGCTGGAAAAGATCGGCTTTTTTCGGAAGCATGCACCGGCTGACGACATTGTGGTGACCCGCACAGAGGATCTGTCGAAACTGCGGTAGGCCGGGCGGCCGGTTGGGCCGCAGCAAGGGGCCGGTCCGCCGGGAGAAGCACGCGTGAGGCTGCCCAGTTTTTTCAGCAAGAAACGCGGTGAACGCCGAACCGGGCTGCCGGCTTGGGGCTCGCTTGGAGAGGCGATTTACTACCTGGTCTTGTTGACTGCTGGTCTCGTCATCGGAGGGCTGATGCTCACCGGCGTGGCGGTCTCGGAGTGGCGGATCAATAACCAGTTTGTTGAGGCCAGCGGTCGTTTAATCGGCAAAGGGCTGGCTCGTCATACGACGACCGATATTTTTGGAAATCGCCGGCAGTCATGGCGACCAGCCATCCTGGTGGAGTATCAGGCTCGGGGCAAACTCGTGCGGTCTTGGAGTTCCGGTAGGCTGGCCGAGACCTCATCGCAGCGGGAGACTGCAATTGCCCAGCTTGCACAGTGGCAGCTCAATCGACCGGTGTCGTGTTGGTATGACCCTGACAATGTCACGACGGTGGTGCTCAAGCGGGGCTACAACTGGTGGCTCTGGTTGTTAACGCTGCTTTTGCCCGGGGCTCTGGTCGCCTTTGGGAGCAGTGGATTGCTCCATGCCGCTGGCGGCTGGGGGCGGTCAGAGGAGCGGCAAGCGGCTGAAGTCTGGGGCTTATTGAAGCGGTTGACGCGTGGCATGCCAGAGGCCAGTGGGTTTCCGGCCATTCCCGCCTGCGACAATCTGGTCAATTCGCCGGGGACTGTCCTCCGGTTTCGGCTACCGACTGAAAGCCCGGAGGCGTGGACTCTGCTCGGTTCCGGATTGTTTGCCGGGCTCTGGAATGCCGTGGTGATCGTTCTGGCAATTGGTGCTGGTTTCGATGTGGCGGGAGGCCGCGCTGACTGGTGGCTCTTACTTTTGTTGGCCCCGTTCACGCTGGTGGGATTGCTTGCGATCGGGCTGTTTTTCCGCCGGCTTCTTCGGGTCACGGCGATCGGCCCCTCGCATCTCGAAATTTCAGATCATCCGTTGCGTCCGGGTGGTTCGTATGAGGTGCTGCTTTCTCAGGCTGGCTCGGTGGCCTTTCGGCGGCTCGAGCTCCGCCTTGAGTTGGAAGAGCAGGCAACATTTCGTCAGGGGACTGATGTCCGCACGGAGCGGCAGGTTGTTTGTAGTGAAGTCATTCGATGTTGGAATCGAGTCGAACCACTTCCTGGAACTCCCTTTGAAGCCGAACTGCAGTTTCGGGTGCCACCGCGAGCCATGCACTCCTTTCACTCAACCCACAATACACTGAGTTGGCAGCTAGTTTTGCGCGGCCAGCCAGATCATTGGCCAGAACTCAAGCGAGTCTTCCCACTGGTCATCTATCCGTCTGATACCACTGCGGCCATGGGGGCTGCACCTGTTTCCTGGCACTCTGGACAGGGGGCTGCCTCATGATGCGAACGGCCGCCGGCCTGGCACCATCCAGTAGCCCACCACTGAGCCCTCAGGTGACGGTTGATTTCAACGTTGACGATGGCAACTATGCGCCGGGAGACAACATTCGGGCTCGGTACCGAGTGGTCGGAGTCGATCGTCATGCCGTCACGGCCATTGAACAGTCAGTTGCCTGGTACACCGAGGGGAAGGGGGAAGAGGATCTTGGGGTGATCCTCTTTGAAAGGAAGCCGCTTGAACGGGTGGAACCTGAGCCTGCGTCAGCTGAGCCTCTGGTCGGTGTTATTTCAGGAAAGCTTCCGCCCAGCCCTCTGTCTTACGAAGGAGTCATCGTCAAGATCCGCTGGTGCGTGCGGGTGCGACTCTTTTTTGTTGGTGGTCGAGACTTTGTCTCTGAGCATGTGTTTTTTCTGGGCGATGTGCCGGTGGCGCGGCCTCCAGAGCCAGCGGTCTCATGATTGTGGCACGGTCCCCTCACAACCCGTTTGCAACACGTTTCACCAGGCCGGGCCAGCTGGCTTGGCGGTCACGAACCCATTCACCGGCGGCCGTACTCGACCGGCTGGAGCATCTGGGCGGGCGGGGAATCATCAGCGGCCCCCATGGCAGTGGGAAATCAACACTGCTTCGCCATCTCCTGGTGGAAGCCGCGACACGTGGGTGGCCGACCCGCTTCCTGCGATTGCGTTCGCTGGCTGACTGGCCCCGGGCGGTGGCAACGGTGCTGGGGAGACGAGCGGCTGATGAGTTGCTCTGCATCGACAGCTGGGAGGTTCTGGCCTGGCCGCGGGGGCTGCTGGCAAGACTGGCGAGTCAGCGGCCGGGGCGACTCGTTGTCACGACGCACCAGCCCTGCGGCTGTGGAGATTGGCCTGTTCTCTGGGAGACGCGTTCAGAGGAGCAGCAGTTTGTGGAGCTTGTGGCTGACCTCCTCAGGCAGTCGCCTAGCCCGCCGGTTGAATTTGACGACGCATTGCTTCGTGCAATCTTCAGTCGGCATGGCGGAAATACGCGGGAAGCCTTTTTCGAGCTCTATGACCGCTATGAAAGATGGGTGCGAGAGCAGGTGGCCGCATGAACTGGCTCGAGTTTTTTTTGAGGAAATTCTCATCAAACGAGGCCTGTCCACGAGATTGTAGTGGGGTTGTAGCGGACATAACGAATGTGGCAGGCAGGAAGAGAAAATTCACGAACAAAAAAGATGTTTTTCTCAAGCAAAGTGGTGGCAACGCAACCTAGTGTTGGAGTGCTGACGGGAGAATCGGGCACGTTTGCCCAACCCGTCGAACCTGACTCAAGGAGAGTGCGATGCATTCGCGGCGTCTTTCAATCAATGTCATTCTGCTAGCTGGTGCTCTGTTTATTCATCCAGCCGTTGCCCAGGCGCAGTGCTGCCTGTCAGGTCTGCTCTCTGGTTGTGGTTGCTTTAAAAAGGCTGCCCCTGCCTATGCAGTGGCACCAGTGCCGGCTCCTCCTCCGGTCACGCCAATCGCTCCAGTTGCTCCAGTCGCGGTGACACCGCCGGCTCCTGCCCAACCGGTGATGGTCCCTGTTCAGCAGGTTAGTTACGTCCCGGAGACAACCTATCGAACGCAGTATCAGTGCGTCCCCGTAACCTGTTATCAGTCATCGTGTGAAATTGATCCTTGCACAGGCTGTGCCGTGGAATGCATGCAGCCGGTTACCAGTTACGTGCAGAAGCCGGTAAGTGTGCCGGTCACTCAATACCGGGCTGTCTACACCACGAAGTACGTTCAGGTGCAACAGGGAGCGACTGCTCCGGCATACGCTGGTACCGTCCCGGGCCCGGCAGGAACAGCCGCCAGTCCTTTCGCGGCACCATCTCAGACAACCCCACAGGCCTGGGGCGCTGCCGGGGCGACTGTCCCTCCGTCCGTACCGACCCAACAGCCTGTTCTGCCGCCGGCCACCGGGAGCACCTACCAACAGCAGATCGTGCCACAAAGTGGCACCGCGATGATGCCGCAGGCTCCGGTGCAGCCTCAGCCCACCAGTCCGCCAGCACTCAGCCCGGCGCCGTCACTGAAGCCGATTCCAGAACTCTCCCGGCGTCCCGAGCAGCCAGCCAATCAGTCGCCAGCGGCTCAGCAGGCCACTGAGCCGCCCGCAGCCGGTGTCTCAGCGACCCGTGACGATGCCAACGGGCAGACGGCCCCTGCCCCAGCCCTGCGGCCGATTCCTCCAGTGAGCAGTGGCCCAGTTGGTGGCAGCCAGCAATCCTATGGCAGGCCCTTGCAGGGCAATAGCGATATGCCGGTGGTTCCTGGAAACGGGCCGACGAGTGCGACTCGGGCATTTCCCAAGCTTTTGGAGCCGACCAGTCACACCACCTCATGGCAGCCGTCACGCAGCATCTCACCTGCTGGATGGCAGCCGGCATTCACGAAGGCTCCTACTGGACCGTATGCTCAGGGCTGGCAGCCGACGTATCCGACGGCAGCACTCCCTACCCATGCCCAGTAATTGCCGCTGTGACCAACGCTGAGATCGCCTCGCTCTTTGATCATGTTGCCGATCTTCTTGAGTATCAGGGGGGGAATGTTTTCCGCATACGGGCTTACCGTAATGCGGCTCGGCTGGTGAAAGGAACGGTCGAGTCACTGGCAACCATCCGTGAGGCAGCAGGCCGTTCGCTCACTGATCTTGAGGGAATTGGGAAGGATCTGGCGATAAAGATTGAGGCCCTGCTTGACGGTGGCCGACTCCCACTACTTGAGCAGCTTGAGCAGGAAGTCCCGCAGGTCGCATTTGAACTCATGCGGGTTCCAGGTCTTGGCCCCAAGAAGGTGAAGATCTTGGTCGATTCGCTCGGCCTTACCTCGCTTGACGACCTTGGCGACGCCTGCCGGGCAGGCCGCGTGCGTGACCTCAAGGGGTTTGGCGAAAAGACAGAGGCCATGATTCTGGCCAACCTGGCCTTTGCCCAAGATCCGGCACACAGTCGACTGCTCTGGCAAGAAGCTGACGTCATCGTGCAGCAACTCCTCGCGTGGATGCGAGACTGTCCTGCAGCGGAGCGGGTCGAAGCTGCTGGCAGTTGGAGGCGTGGCCGTGAAACAGTCGGCGACATCGACATTCTGGCGCAGAGCAAGAAGCCAAACGAGGTGATGGATCATCTGCTGGCTTGGAACGCAGCTGGTGAAACACTGCTTCGGGGTGAGACGAAGACAAGCATTCGCGGGCCACAGCAAATCCAGATTGACCTCAGGGTAGTCACTGCGGCGTCGTTTGGGGCTGCCTGGCAATATTTTACGGGATCAAAAGAACACAATGTGCGGGTCCGCAGTCGAGCCCGAGAGCAGGGGCTTACCATCAATGAATATGGCGTGACGCGAATTGATGACCAGGCAGCCAAGCCATTGGCGGGGCGAACCGAAGAAGAGGTGTACCAGTCGATCGGGCTGCTCTGGATTCCACCGGAACTTCGTGAGGGACGGGGAGAGATTGAGCGGGCCGAAGCGGGGAGCCTCCCCCAGTTGGTCACACTTGCCGATATTCGCGGTGATCTGCATATGCACACCACTGCCACTGATGGCGAAGCAACCCTGACGGAGATGGCACAGGCGGCCATTGAGCGAGGGCTGTCTTACATTGCCATTACCGACCACAGTAAGCGGGTGACGATGGCTCATGGCCTCGATGAGAAACGGCTGCGGCGGCAATGGCGGTCGATTGACCGGCTCAATGAGTCCTTGGCTGCTGAAGGCAAGTCCCCGCTGGTCGTGCTCAAGGGGATTGAGGTCGACATGCTGGAGAAAGGGGGGCTCGACCTTCCAGAGGATGTGTTGGCTGAAGCAGACTGGGTCGTGGCGAGTCTGCACTATGGGCAGAAGCAGGCACGCGACCGGATTACAGGCCGAATTCTTGAAGCCATTCATCATCCTGCCGTCAGTTGTATCGGTCATCCAACAGGACGACTGATCAATCGTCGCCCGGCCTATGATGTTGATATGCAGCAGGTCATTGATGCGGCAGCAGCTACCGGCACCTGCCTCGAGATAAACGCCAATCCTTGGCGGCTCGATCTGGATGACACCCTGGCTGCGGCGGCCCGTCAGGCTGGTGTCCAGATGGTCATCTCAACCGATGCCCATTCCACCGAGGGACTCGATGTCATGCGGTGTGGTGTGCTGCAGGCCCGGCGGGCGGGGCTTGAGCCAAAGGACGTAGCCAATACCCGAACACTTGCGAGCCTGCGGAAATTGCTGCGAAAAAAAGAGCGGTCCTAAGCTGGTCCGGACGTGCCTGCGAAGGCTAGTGCACGTCCTGCACGCAGCGGAAGCCAATGTGGTTGCAGCCGCTGGTGACGTCGCCTTTTCCGCGGGTACCAACGATATAGCGGGAGCAGTACTGGTCGGTGCAGAGGAATGACCCTCCCCGCTGGACCCGTTTAGGAATCCCTGGTTCCTGCGGATCAAAACTGGTGTCGGGGCCGGTTGGATTCTCTGTGGGCAGTTCACCCAGTTGCTGCCTCTGGTAGGTGTCAGGACGATACCAGTCAGCACACCACTCCCAGACGTTACCCGACATGTCGTAGAGGCCGTAGTCGTTGGGGGGGAATTGCCGGACGGGCGCAATGCCGGTAAATCCATCAGCGGCTGTATTCTCGGATGGAAACCGTCCTTGCCAGGTATTTGCCATCCAGCGGCCTTCGGGACGGAACTGATTTCCCCAGGGATAGACTAAACCTGCCTGGCCACCGCGTGCCGCAAATTCCCACTCGGCTTCGGTCGGAAGGCGTTTGCCGGCCCAGTCGGCATATGCCTGAGCATCAGGAAAGGCAATGTGCACGACCGGTTCATCCTCGTGCCCTTGAATTGATGATGCTGGCCCGAACGGGTGTCGCCAGTTCGCGCCGGGTACATACCGCCACCATTGCAGATGGTCTCCGAGCCCAACAGGGCGGTCGGGGGGAGTGAAGACAATGGAGCCAGCCACCAGATTTTCGGCGGGGGCTCCCGGGAAGTCTTCAGGACGTGGTGGAATTTCGGCGACAGTCACATAGTGAGTGGCTGTCACGAAGGCTTCAAATTGCCGGTTGGTCACCTCAGTCGCATCCATCCAGAAACTCTTGACCGTGACTCGATGAATGGGGCGGGCATCGGCCATTGGGTTGGTGCCCCCGTGAGGGATACCACGGGGGTCGCTGCAACCGATCGAGAATTCTCCGCCCGGCACCCAGACCATGCCTTCGGGAGCCGGGCGTGGCGGCGGTGAAGAAGCCGGGTTCGTCGGCAGAAAGCCACTCTCTGGATTGGTGGAAGAAGTTGGCTGCTGCCGCGCACTTGAAACTGGCAGGGCCGGTCGCCCCGATGCCTGCACGGCAGGTGAGGCTGCTGGCATGAGGGCGATCTGGCAGCCCCACCAGAGGAGTCCAGCTGCGATGATCGCCAGCACGATGAGAGCGGGCGTTGACGCCAGCAGGCTGCTTGCGAAAGCTGGGGGAGTGTCTGCTGAAGGGGGGCTGATCTTGGGCATGGCTATCGCTTGAGAGTCTTGGAGAAGCGGCGACGCAGGCGTCGTCGGCGTTTGTTATTCCACCAGATGGTGAACCGTTGCTGGGCTAATTCGGCCAGAAGATGCTCCTCTCGACGGAGTTCTTCTACGAGAGGCATAAGTTCAGCTGGCAGGCCCTCTTCACGCAGTCGCTCGAAGCACCCTGCCGCTGCGGTGTGATCAGTAAAGTCACCCAAGGCAACCTGCATCTTTTTGAGTGAACGCAGGCAGCGGTCATAAGCAGATTTCCGGCTCTGCGTGGGAACAAGCTCAAGGCTATACCGCAGCCGCTTCCCTTCAATACGAATCTGGTGCAAGTCGTCGGCTCGTTTTGCGGAGTGACCGGCGGTTGCAAAGAACCGTTTCCCGCAGCGTGTCAGCCGTCGGCTGACAAACGAGCCATAGCGTTCACATTTTTGTTTGGTGGAGAGACCGCGTGTTAGCTCGTCGACCCGTTGGGCCCAGTTGCTCCTGAGCAGGTGATGGTGCCATTTTTGGAGCGGTACCCGGCTGGCAACCTGATAGTCCCCCAGCAGATTCAGGAGTTTCAGCAGGGTGCTCTCTGGATCGGCGACCGGTGGCAGGTGATGCTGCAGCCGGTCGACAATGACATCGAGATCACGGGCTGTACCCGCTGCACGACGGAGGTTGCGGAGCCACCGCACGAATCGGCGATGCTGTTTGCGAGGCAGAAGTGGCTTCAACAGGCTGAAGGCGGCTAAAGAGCGACGCGTGGCTACCCGCAGGCGATGGACGACCTCGGGATCAGCCAGAGGGTCTCCGGCTTCTTGGCAGAGGCCCCAGACGGTTGTCAGCCGGTTTCCCAAGATAGCTGCCGCAGTTTGGTTGGCAGGCTGTTTGCGAGAGAGGCGAATGGCTGCCTCTGAGACATCCTCAGACGGTGCCAAACGAGGCGGCTCACTCAGGTTGGGCAGGACTGCCTGCCGGCCGCTGGTCGTCTCAACACCGGTCATCCAGAAACTCTCTGCAGCAAAAGGCCCTCAAGCAGCCATCGTCTGGCACTCAGGAAAACCCTAGGGGAGCACCGACCGAGAGGCAGGTGCCCGGGGCTCAAAGCCCTTCAGAGGGATTTTCTGAGGTTTCAGATGATTCTGCAAAAATGTCGAGGGTCGGCTGGCCACCATCGGTCAGACTCTCTGCCCCAGCAGCCAGCTCCTCGTCGCTTGGGCCGGCAGCCTCAAGGAGCGGGAAGTCGCGAGCCAGAAGATCTTCACGATCGATGCGGAGGGCTTCGAGCGCCTCTGGCCGAACCCGAACTTCTGAAGACTGGAAGGTGTTGAATCCTGTGCCAGCCGGAATGAGGTGGCCCAAGATCACATTCTCCTTGAGCCCAACCAGGTTGTCGACGCGGCCTGCCAGGGCAGCCTCGGTGAGTACCTTGGTCGTCTCTTGGAAACTGGCAGCCGAGATGAAGCTCGAACTCTGCACACTTGCCTTGGTGATTCCCAACAACTGCGTGCTGGCCGTGGCCGATTTCGGCTTGGTGCCCTTGGCGGGTGTGCCGCCGAGGGCCTCCACCGTTTCGTTGGTCTGAGTGAGCACATCCTTGGGAACAATGCTGCCCACCTCAAATTCACTGTCGCCCTTATCAGTAATCCGCAGGCAGCCAGCGAGACGCTCATTCGCCTGACGGAAGTCATGCTTGTCGAGCATGCTGCCCGGCAGCAAGGAGGTGTCACCGACGGTGTCGATTTTCACCTTGCGGAGCATTTGGGAAACGATGATCTCGATGTGCTTGTCATCAATTTCAACACGCTGGCTGCGATAGACATTCTGAATCTCGCGAACCAGGTACCGCTGCACTTCTTCTTCACCAGAGATCCGCAGGATGTCGTGCGGGACCAGTGGGCCGTCAACGAGGGCTTCACCGGCGCGAACGATGTCACCAGCGTGTACACGCATGTGTTTGCCATGAGTGATGAGATGCTCTCGCTCGACGCCCGTTTCGTTGCGGACGATGATCGTTCGCTTGCCACGTCGCTTCTCGCCACTGACCTCGACCTTGCCATCAATCTCGGCCATGATCGCGGGATCCTTTGGCTTCCGGGCCTCAAAGATTTCAGTGACGCGGGGCAGACCACCAGTGATGTCCTGCGTGCCGCCGGCTTCCCGCGGTGTCTTCGCAAGGATGTGCCCGGCCTTCACGGTCTCGCCGGGTGCAACCTCGATGTAGGCCTTCTCGGGAAGGTAGTAGAAATCGAGAATCTTGCCGGACTCATCCTCGAGCACAACCTGCGGGTGGTAGACACCCTTGTGCTCCATGATCATACGGCGGATGTGACCACTGGGGTCCTTCTCGATTCGCAGGGTTTCGCCCTCAACCACGTCTTCGTAGCGAACCTTCCCCGGCACTTCCGAGAGAATCGGAATCGAGTGGGGATCCCACTGGACAAGAACGGTCCCCTGTTTGACCTTCTCGTTTTCAGCCACCTTGAGGATGGCACCAGCCGGAATCTCAAATTTGTCAGCTTCCTGGCCCTTCTCGTTCAAGATGGCGATTTCACCATTTCGAGCCAAGACGACCAGTTCACCCTCTTCATTCTGAACAGTTCGGATACGGGTGAATTTCGCGGTACCAGGCCGCTTGGCGCGATACTCGTTTTCCTCAACGGCACGCTGACCGACACCACCGATGTGGAATGTCCGCATCGTCAACTGGGTGCCTGGCTCGCCAATACTCTGGGCCGCAATGATCCCGACAGCCATACCCTCTTCGACCAGCGAGCCGGTGGAAAGGTCCATTCCGTAGCAGAGACGGCAAACGCCCAGGGGGGCTTCGCAGGTCAGCGCGCTGCGGACCTGGATCTTTTCGAGGCCCAAAGCCTCGATGTCCCGCGCGGTCTTGGGTGTGATGAGGTCATCCTCGTGCACCACCACCTCGTCGGTGATGGGATTGGCAATGTTGGTGCGACTCACCCGTCCCCGAATGCTATCGGCCAGATTGACCTCGACCTTTTCACCACGATAGATCACGGTCTTTTCAATGCCCTGTGTGGTGCCACAGTCGTGCATGGTCACAACAACGTTTTGGGCAACGTCGGCGAGTTTTCTGGTGAGGTAGCCAGAGTCGGCCGTCTTCAGAGCGGTGTCAGCCAGACCCTTTCGGGCACCGTGGGTGGAGCTGAAGTATTCCAGCACCGTAAGGCCTTCACGGAAGTTTGCCTTGATGGGCGTTTCAATAATCTTGCCGGATGGCTTGGCCATCAAGCCACGCATGCCAGCCAACTGACGAATCTGTTCAACGCCACCACGGGCACCGGAGTGGGCCATGAGGAAGATTGGATTGACGTAGCCGCTGTAGCGAACCTCCCGAGCATCGGTGTCCTGCTCCAGTTCGGCCATCATCTCCTTGGTGATCTGCTCGCGGGCGTGGGTCCAGGTGTCCAGCACCTGGTTGTAGCGTTCGCCGTCGGTGATAACGCCGCGTTGGTAGAGATTGAGGATCTTCATCACTGACTTCTCGGCGTCACCGATGATCTTCAGTTTGCTTTCCGGCGTAATCAGGTCGTCGGTGGCAAAGGAGAGACCACTGCGGGTACTCCAGCTGAAACCAACTCGGTTCATGTCGTCGAGAAGGTCAATCGTGTTCCTCCGGCCGAGCAACTGGTAGCAGTCCGAAATGACCCGAGCCAGTTCACTGGAACGCATAGGAATGTTGTAAAACAGCATCCCTTCTGGAAGGATCGAGTTGAACAGCACGCGGCCGGCTGTGGTTTCGATCACGGCACCCGGCTGGCTGTCAGTATCATTTTCGGTCTTGAGGCGTCGGTTGGCCGGCAGTTTCACTCGAATCATGGCGTGGGTGTCGACCTTGCCGAACGAGTGAGCCAGTTCGACCTCTTCAAAACTCCGGAAGACCATCCCTTCGCCACCACGGCCGGGCATTGCCATCGTCAGGTAATAGCAGCCCATCACGACGTCCTGTGACGGCGAGATGATCGGCGCACCGTTGGCGGGGCTAAAGATGTTGTTGGTCGCCAGCATCAGCGTGTGTGCTTCGACCTGAGCCTCAATTGACAGCGGCAGGTGGACCGCCATCTGGTCACCGTCAAAGTCGGCGTTGAAGCCCTTGCAGACCAGCGGGTGAAGTTTGATGGCATGGCCTTCGACCAGGACTGGCTCAAATGCCTGAATGCCCATGCGGTGCAGGGTCGGGGCCCGGTTCAGAAGAACAGGATGGTTGTGGATCACCTCTTCCAGGATGTCCCAGACCTCGGCGTCCTTCCTCTCCAGCATCTTCTTCGCTGACTTGATGGTGTCGGCATGGCCCAGGTCCTTCAGCCGGCGAATGATGAACGGCTGATAGAGTTCCAGCGCGATCTTCTTTGGCAGGCCACACTGATGGAGCCGCAGGGTTGGGCCAACGACAATGACGCTACGGGCAGAGTAATCGACTCGTTTGCCGAGCAGGTTCTCACGAAACCGGCCCTGCTTGCCCTTGATCATGTCCGTCAGGCTCTTGAGCGGTCGGTTGCTGGAAGCCAGGACGGGCCGCTTGCAGCGATTGTTGTCGAAGAGAGCGTCAACCGACTGCTGCAACATTCGCTTTTCATTGCGGATGATGACCTCGGGGGCATTCAGGTCAACAAGCTTCTTGAGCCGGTTGTTCCGGTTGATGATGCGGCGGTAGAGGTCATTGAGGTCGCTGGTGGCAAAATTGCCACTGTCGAGCATGACCAGTGGACGCAAGTCGGGGGGGATGACGGGGATGACATCGAGGACCATCCACTCGGGCTTGTTTTCGCTGTCACGAATGGCCTCCACAATCTTCAGTCGATTGACGAGGTCTTTCTTCTTCTGCTTTGAGCCGGTGGTGGCCAGTTCTTCTCGCAACACCTTCGACAGTTCGACCAGATCGAGGTCGAGCAAGAGTTTGCGAACGGCATCGGCGCCCATCTCGGCCTCAAAGGCCGTCTCGCCATACTCGTCGCGTGCCTGCCGGCACTCTTCCTCGGAGAGAAGTTGCTGCTTCTTGAGGGGAGTGTCCTTGGGGTCCAGAACGACATAGTCCTGGAAGTAGATGACTTTCTCCAGGCTGGTTGTCTTCATGTCTAGCAGAGCCCCAAGCCGGCTCGGCATCGCCTTGAAGAACCAGATGTGCACCACAGGCGCAGCGAGCTCAATGTGGCCCATCCGCTTCCGGCGAACGCGGCTGTGCGTCACTTTGACACCGCAGCGGTCGCAGATCATGCCCTTGTACTTCATCCCGCGGTACTTGCCGCAGGAACATTCCCAGTCCTTTTCTGGCCCAAAGATCTTCTCGCACATCAGGCCGTCCTTCTCAGGACGGTAGGTGCGGTAGTTGATCGTTTCGGGCTTCTTTACCTCGCCGAATGACCAGCTGCGAATATCATGCGGCCTGGCCAGGCTGATCTTGACGGCCGAGTAGTCATTGACGCGATCGTAGGTGGCTTCACCGATGCTCACGGAGAGGTCTCCTGGGGATAGTCAGTTGTGTTTGAAGGCTGCGAAAGGCGAGGGCTCGTGAACGTAGGGTCGGGCCCATCTGGTGGTTTGGTTTGGTGAACGGGCTGAGTTAGACCCGCCGTTTCTCCAGTTGCATGTTGAGGGCAAGCCCTCGGATCTCATTGGTGAGCACGTCAAAACTGGCCGGGGTGCCAGCCTCAAGTGTGTTTTCACCCTTGACCATGCTCTCATAGATTTTGGTACGTCCTTCGACGTCGTCACTCTTGACGGTCAGCAGTTCCTGCAGGATGTATGCTGCGCCATAGGCTTCCAGTGCCCAGACTTCCATCTCGCCGAACCGCTGGCCACCAAACCGAGCCTTGCCGCCAAGCGGTTGCTGGGTGATCAGTGAATACGGGCCGGTCGAGCGGGCATGAACCTTGTCGTCGACAAGATGATGCAGCTTGAGCATGTAGATGTAGCCAACGGTGGTCTCCTGCTCGAGGGCCTCACCAGTACGACCATCAAACAGCTGGGCCTTTCCGTGCTTAGGAAGGCCAGCGTCAGCTAGAACAGCATTGATCTCTTCTTCGCTAGCCCCATCGAAGACCGGCGTAACGGCCTGGAAGCCGAGCATCTTGCCGGCCCATCCGAGATGGGTTTCAAGAATCTGGCCAACATTCATACGGCTCGGCACGCCGAGCGGGTTGAGCATGATCTGCACGGGAGTGCCATCGGCCAAGAAGGGCATGTCCTCCTTGGGAAGGATCTTGGCGATCACGCCCTTGTTTCCATGGCGGCCAGCCATCTTGTCACCGACGGAGATAACCCGCTTGGCAGCCACATAAACCTTGACCATCTGCAGCACGCCAGGACGGAGTTCATCACCCCGCTTCATGCTGTTGAGTTTGCGATCTTTGGCATCAATCGCTTCCTCAACGGCAGGCCAGAGCGTCTTGTAGAGCTTGTCGATATCAGCCTTCCGCTGGGGGGAACGGATGTCGAGTTCGTCGAGGTTGAACTGCCCGGCCCGCTCAGCCACCACTTTGTGATCTTGGTTGCGAACCAGGGGGCTGCCATCAGCTGCCGACAACGGCTTCTGCAGCACCTTCTCAATTTCGGCAACGAGGCCGCCGAAGGCTTCGGCGACTGCCAGATTGCCCTCGCTCTCAGCTTCTTTGACCTGCTTCTGGAATTCCCGTCGCTCATCCTCAGAAAGACTCATCTGGCGAGCGAACTTCTCGGTGGCGATAACAATGCCTTCGACGCCAGAGGGAACCTCAAGCGAGTCGTTTTTCACGTCTTCGCCAGCACGCCCAAAGATGGCATGCAGCAGTTTTTCTTCCGGTGTCAGTTCGGTCTTACTCTTCGGCGAGACCTTGCCGACGAGGATGTCACCGGGCCGCACATAGGTGCCCTTGCGGACAATGCCACTGTCGTCGAGGTTGCGGAGAGCCCGCTCGCCGACGTTGGGGATGTCACGGGTGAATTCCTCACGGCCCAGTTTGGTGTCACGAATTTCGATGTCGTACTCCTCGATATGAATCGAGGTGTACACGTCGTCCTCAACAAGTTCTTCACTGATAATGATGGCATCTTCAAAGTTGAAGCCATCCCAGGCCATGAAGCCGACGAGCACGTTCCGCCCCAGTGCCAATTCGCCCTTGAAGGTGGCAGCACCGTCGGCGATGACCTCGCCCTTTTCGACCTTTTGGCCAAGCTGCACGATTGGCTTTTGGTTCTGGCAGGTTCGTTCGTTGAGGCCAACATACTTGCGGAGCTGATAGACGTCAGTCCCGTTGATTTCGATTGTCTCGGCATCAACGTACGTGATCGTGCCCTTGCGTGCTGCCCGGACCAAGAGCCCTGAGTTCGCCGCGACGTCACGCTCCATGCCGGTGGCGACAATCGGTGGTTCGGTCACCAAAAGAGGCACAGCCTGGCGCTGCATATTTGAACCCATGAGGGCCCGGTTGGCATCGTCGTGCTCAAGGAACGGGATGAGGCCAGCCGAAACGCCAACCATCTGACTTGGCGCCACGTCGATGTATTCAATTTTCTCCGGCGGCACGAGGATGAAGTCGCCGCGGTAGCGAGCCACAATGGTTTCGCCGGTAACCTTGCCGTCTTTCACTGGGGCATCGGCCGGCGCCAGATAAGCCTCATGCTCTTCATCAGCTCGAAGCCAGACCACGTCGTCCTGGAGCTTGCCCTTCGCGACCTTGCGATATGGAGTGACCAGGAAGCCGTAGGAGTCAACGCCAGAGTAAATAGCCAGGCTGGAGATCAGGCCGATGTTGGTGCCTTCAGGGGTCTCAATCGGGCAGATTCTTCCGTAGTGCGAGATATGCACGTCACGGACCTCAAAGCCAGCCCGCTTGCGGTTGAGGCCGCCCGGGCCAAGAGCCGAGAGCCGCCGCTCGTGGGTGAGCATCGACAGCGGGTTGGTCTGGTCGACCACCTGAGAAAGTTCGCCGCGTCCGAAGAAGTATTCGATTGCTGCGGAGATACTCTTGGGGTTAATGAGCGAGCGAGGCGTCATCTCGGCGACGTCCTTAAGGCTCATTCGCTCTTGCACGGTGCGACGGAGTTTGAGGAAGCCCTTCCGGAGTTCATCGCTGGCGAGTTCGTCGATGGTTCGCAGACGACGGTTGCCAAGATGATCGATGTCGTCGACTTCTACTGTTTCGTTGTCGCCCTCCATCAGTTCGAGCATGTACCGAATGGCCGCGATGAGGTCATCGGCACGCAAGGTCATCTCGGTTTCAGGCACAGACAGACCGAGCTTCCGATTAATGCGGAAGCGGCCAACGCGACCAAGACGGTAGCGATTGGTGTCCTTGAACTTCTCGTCGAAAAGGGTGATTGCCTTATCGAGTGCAGCCGGATTACCAGGTCGCAGTCTCTGGTAGATGCGGATCAGGGCATCCTGGTGGCTCGGGGCCACGGCGGTCCGCTTGCGAGCCTCATCAGCGTCTTCACGCAGGCTGTTTTCGATCAGCGGCATCTTGTTGGCCTGCATAACCTCGACTGCCTTCAGCCCAGACGTGCAGATGAGCTCAGACTTGTCGCGAGTGATCAGGCCACCAGCCTCGACAAGGATCTCGCCAGCCCGATCGCTGCCCTTGGGGTAGACGATGTCATCAGCCGCGACCTTGCCTTCCAGTTTGCTGACGCTGCGGCTACCAGCGACCTTTTCAACTTTGGTCTTGTTGAAGAGCTTCAAGATGTCGGCGTCACTGGTGAGCTTCGGGTCCATCGCCCGTAGCAGCGTCAGAGCCGAGAACTTTCCGCTTTGGTCGATGCGGACCTGGAGCGTGTCCTTCTTTGAGATGTTGAACTCAATCCAACTGCCGCGTTCAGGAATGATTCGGCAGTTGTAGGTTTTCCGGTCGCTCGACTCGGTGTCAGCAACAAAATCAATACCAGGTGAGCGGTGAAGCTGACTAACCACAACACGCTCGGCACCATTGATGATGAACTCGCCACCACCCATCATGATCGGGACGTCGCCGAGATAGACCTCTTCTTCGATGGGCTGCTCGCGCGTCAGCCGCAACCAGACTCGCAGCGGACGGCCGTAGGTCAGCCGCAGTTGCCGGCATTCGTCAGGGCTGTACCGCGGCTTGCCGAGATCGTAGCGGACATACTCAAGGCGGACGGTTTTGTCGTAACTCTCGATTGGAAAGATTTCTCGAAGGACACCTTCAATGCCCTGATCCTTCCGCTTGGCATGCGGAACGTCATGCTGCAGGAACGACTCGAAAAACCGGGTCTGAATTTCTGTCAGGTCAGGCATGGAATGGCTGCTACGGTCGCTGCCAAAGTGACGAATTTCAGTGGGCTGGAGTCGGCGAACAGCACGAGTTGCCATTGCCACCGCAAGACTGGCCCAGCAGATAAAGGACGCTGACAGACTTGCACGGGCACAGAGAAAGACCGGCAGGCAGGCCGAATGACCTGGACGGGAACAGGAAAAGAGACCGAAAGGAAGGATTGCACGCAAAAACTATACCGTTTGTCAGCCAAACCGCCAAGGGTCTGGCTGACAAACGGGAAATGCGGGCTTTTTCCTACTTGACCGAGACCTTGGCACCAGCCTCTTCGAGTTCCTTCTGCAGCTTCTCGGCGTCTTCTTTCGAGATGCCCTCTTTGACCTTGCCAGGGGCACCTTCGACGAGATCCTTGGCTTCCTTCAGGCCCAGGCCGGTGGCAGCACGAACGACCTTGATGACGCCGATCTTGTTGTCGCCAAACGACTCAAGAACAACATCAAACTCAGTCTTTTCAGCAGCTGCCTCGCCGCCACCTTCGCCGCCGCCGCCCGCACCACCGGCAGCGACCATGACGGCCCCACCAGAGGCAGGCTTGATGCCATGAACCTCGTCAAGATAGTCCGACAGTTCCTTTGCAGCCTTTAGTGTCAGGCCGACAATGCGATCACCGAGTTCCTTCGTTTCAGTCGAAAATTCCCGGGTTGACTCTGTTGCTTCAGCCGTTGCCATCGATCGCGATCCTTTCCCTCGAGAAACCGGTGCCGCTAGGCAGTCCGATGATAGTGAATTTCTTGCCCGTCTCCGTGTCCCGTCACGCCATTGTCCCGGGTTACACGGTTGTTTTTTCTTTTACGCCTGCGACCGACGAGCCGTCTTTGCTGTGCGGCTTCGAAAAATCGCGAGCCTTTCTATTTACCACGAATTTCCTTGTTGCCTAGACCCAAAATTTTGGGCTTGACGATTTTCTTGGTGGCCGCTTCATCGCAGCCCCAAAGCAGGGCGGTGGTCAGGCCGCCGTGCCAGCATCACCAGCCTTTTCCAGGTCATCAACTCGACTGGCCAGCTGACCGGCCAAGGTTCCGCCTGCTCCAAGCAGTTGTCCAGAGAGTGTGGCGCCAGCGGAGCAGATCTGCCCCGAGAGAATCGAAAGCTGCTCGGTCCGAGAAGGCCACTTGGCTACCCGGCCAAGGTCTTCTGGTTCGAGTTTCGTCCCGTCCATGGCACCGCCGCGGCACTCAATGCCCTGAAACTCGGCCAGCCCGGCAAAACGGTTGAGTTCCTTCGCCAGATCAACCACGTCTTCGCCGCCCCAGCAGAGGGCGAGCATGCCGGTGAGGTTCTCCATGGCGGGAGCCAGAGGAGTCTCGGCGAGTGCCCGGCGGGCGAGGTTGTTCTTCACCAGCTGCAGGCTGATGTTCTTCTTACGCAGCGCCAAACGCAGTTCGGTCGTCTTTTGGGCGGTTAGTTGGCCCAGGCTGACGACGAACACTTCGCCGACGTTGTCGAGCCGCGACTGAAGGCTCTGCATCATGAGGTTTTTGACAAGTTTGCTCATGGTCTTTGAGGGGCTGGGGGGAAGGTGGTTTCGGGAGGTTGTAGGGAAGCGATCAGGCGGCAACCATCACGCCGGGTGACATGGTCGCGGAGATCGCAACCGTCTTGATGTATTGGCCGCGGACAGCGCTCGGCTGCATGCCACGAATGTGTTCGATGAAGGCATTGATGTTGTCAGCCAGTTTGGCCGGGTCAAAGCTCGCCTTGCCAACTGCAGCATGAACAATGCCGGTGGGATCATTGCGAAACTCAACCTTACCAGCCTTGTACTCGGACACGGTCTTGGCAATGTCGGCGGTGACCGTCCCAGCACGTGGACTTGGCATCAGCCCCCGGGGGCCGAGGACCTTTCCGAGCGGGCCAACCAGACCCATCATGTCAGGCGCAGCAATGCAGACGTCGAAGTCGGTCCAGCCACCTTTGATCTTCTTGGCCAGTTCTTCTGCACCAACTTCCTCAGCGCCGGCTGCCTTGGCATCTTCTGCCATGTTGCCCTTCGCGAAGACCACAACCCGCTTTGATTTCCCAATTCCGTGAGGCAGCACGATGGAGCCTCGGACGATTTGATCGGCCTGCTTTGGGTCGATGCCCAGCCGCACGTGAATCTCAACCGTCTGATCGAATTTGGTTGGCGGGAACTTCTTGAGTACCTCAACCGCTTCGAGGACGGGAAGCGGGGTTTCGTCAGCGGGCTTCACAGCGTGAGCGGCTTTCATCCGTTTGGTCAGTGGCACGGTCGAATTCCTCGAGAACTGTCTGTTAGGGGCTTGGGTAGGAGTGTGAGTAAGGGTGGGTGGCAGGGAAATTCTCCCGCCGCCAGGCCAACGGTCAGCCGGGCCTGCTCCGAAGTCACGCGAATCGAGAAATTCCTGAGAGAACTTCGATTCGGGGAATCCAGAAGTATGGCAGATTTTGGCCTGAGATCAACCTTCGACGGTAATTCCCATGCTGCGGGCGGTTCCCGCGATCATGCGTCGGGCATGCTCGTCATCACGGGCATTGAGGTCCGCTGATTTCATTTTGACAATTTCATCGAGTTGGGCCTCGGTGACCTTGCCGACCTTGGTCTTATTGGGCACGCCGGAGCCCTTCGCCAGACCAGCAGCTTTTTTCAGTAATGCCGCAGCGGGAGGGCTTTTCGTGACAAAATCGAATGTTCGGTCGTTATAGACCGTGACGACGACCGGGATCGGCATGCCGCCGGCATCCTTGGTTCGGTCGTTGAACTGCTGAACAAATTGGCCCAGGTTGATGCCAAAGCGTCCCAGCGACGTACCGACCGGGGGGGCCGGGGTCGCCTGACCACCGGGAACCTGAAATTTTGCCTGTCCAGACACCTGTTTTGCCATCGAGCGGCTCCTGTCAATCAATGCCCATTGGGGAAGTCCCTCAATATGCCGCGAAATTTGCCCTTGTCAAAGGCCCATGCAGGAGTTCCGAGAAACAATGGCGATTGGCCGCGAAAAAGGAATTTCGGGATGGCGGCTGAGCGTGCGATTTTTGGGCTTTCCGGCTCTTCTGAAATGCTCTGCCTGCCGAGGCGGGCCAGTTTGAAGAAGGCCACTCGCCATCCCTGGGCAGCCGGTGAATGGCGGCAGAATCTGTTCTGGTCAGATGAGGTCCGTGGGTAAGCGAACAGCCGTGGCTGTTCTGACAACCTTGGCTTTTCCGCAAGCCACCCAGCGAGCAAAGGCCATGGATGGCTTTGCTCGCGTAAAGCTAGCTACACCGTTTCGATCTGCCAATACTCGATGTCAACCGGGGTGGAGCGGCCGAAAATGCTCAGCATCACGGTGACGCGTCCATTCGACTCGTCAATCTGCTCAACCTCACCTTCGAAGTTCTCGAAGGTGCCCTCGTTGATTTTGACGCGATCGCCCTTCTTGAAGTTGATCTTGAGCTTCGGTGTTTCAGCCGTTTCTTCTTCGGCCTTGTGCAAGAGTTTGGCCACGTCCTGCGGCAGCATGGGGCTTGGCTTTCCACCAGAGCCAGTGAAGTCGCCGATTCCCCCGGTTTCACGAACGAGAAACCAGGTCTCATCATTGAGCACCATGTTCACCAGGATGTAGCCCGGGTAGAGCTTTCGCCAGACGACCCGCTTCTTGCCACTCTTGAATTCCGTGACCTGCTCTTTGGGGACCACGACCTCCCCGAACCACTTGTCCATGCCCTGCATGGCAATCCGTCGCATCAGGGTGTCTCGGATCGAGTCTTCCCGGTTGCTCTGAACCTTGAGGATGTACCAGTCCATGTCGGCCATGGAGGGCTGGTTTTCTTCGCCTTCCTCCTCGTCGCCGTCCATCATGACAGGCTGAGCGTCTTCGCTACCCGAGAACGGGTCTTCTAACTCAACCGGGCCATCGTCGTCATCCTCGTCGTCAGCTTCCGCCAGGGGAGCATCCGCCGGTGGTGGCGTATCCGACTCAGGCCGCTCGGTAGGCTCAGGGGCAGTCGCCTCGGCCGCCGTCGTGGCATCATCGGGGCTGTTCGGATCAGATGGCGAAGGGGCGTCGTGATCGTGCATTGGTTTGAAGATCCAGTCGGTGGAGTCTGCAGACTTGCGGGAAGGAGAGGGAAGAAACCGTGTGAATTTAGCCCTGGAGTGCCCGGAGGACGAACCACCAGAACAGATCGTAAACGGCAAGGATGCCGGCGAGCGCGAAGATCAGGAAAATGATCACCAGCGAACTACGGATGACCTCGTCACGGGTCGGCCATGACACCTTGGTCATTTCAGTTTCGACGGCGATTAAGAAGTCAGCAATGCCGGGCGTATTGACTAGCCGGAAGCTGAACCAGATGCCAGCCGCAAGCAACAGCCCGGGCACGAGGAATCGCATCAGGCCAAACTCATCGCTGAGTGACCCGCTTGCATCTCCGCCCATCCAGATCGGCAACAGTGCCGCAAGCCGCCAAACACCGAGGGCGATGGCGAGACTGATGGCGGCAAAAGTTATCTGACGAGTGACCTTGCCTTGCTGTCGCTTGTAGAGCGAGAAGCTGAGGAGGCCCCCCCAGAATGTCGCCGAGGATTGTTGCGTTCCTGCCATGTCAGTCTTGTTGCCTGTGCGTGGAGGGGGAAAAAGAAGCCGAACAACCCGTTCTTCTACCAGTACCGGCTCCCGGAAAATAGCCGGTTGTCCAGTTTTCGCAGTTCCGGAACGTCTGGTTTCGATCGGAAAACACGCGGCCCTCTCGGGCCGAACGGCAAGCAGGGGCGGCGGGAATCGAACTCGCAACCTCTGGTTTTGGAGACCAGCGCTCTGCCAATTGAGCTACACCCCTGTGGCGAACTGGGTCCGGTGATCCGGACCCCGCACGGTGAAAAGATCAGGCGGCGGTGCCCGCCGAAACGGACACCACCGCTGATTCATGTTGTCGATCAGTCGAGAATCTTGGAGACGACGCCCGAGCCGACGGTCCGGCCACCTTCGCGGATGGCAAAGCGAACACCGTCGTCCATGGCGATCGGCACCATCAGTTCAACTTCCATCTTCACATTGTCACCGGGCGAGACCATTTCCACGCCGCCCATCAGCTTGGTGGTGCCCGTCACGTCGGTGGTGCGGAAGTAGAACTGCGGACGATATCCCGCGAAGAAAGGCGTGTGGCGGCCGCCTTCTTCCTTGGCGAGGATGTAGACCTCACACTCGAACTTCTTATGTGGCTTGATCGAGCCGGGCTTGGCGAGCACCTGGCCTCGCTCAATGTCGTCACGCGCAACGCCACGCAGCAGACAGCCGACGTTGTCGCCAGCCTGCCCCTGGTCGAGCAGCTTCTTGAACATCTCAACGCCAGTGACGGTCGTCTTCTCAGCCTTTTCCTTCAGGCCGATGATTTCGACTTCGTCACCAACCTTGACAATACCCCGCTCAATTCGGCCGGTTGCAACCGTGCCGCGGCCTTCGATCGAGAAGACGTCTTCGATGGCCATCAGGAACGGCTTGTCCGTTTCACGGGCAGGCTCAGGGATGTAGCTATCAACGGCATCAAGCAGTTCGCTGATGCACTTGCTGGCCTCTGGGTCGGCCGGGCTGTCGTAAGCTGGCTTGCTGGCACCGCGGATGATCGGAATGTCATCGCCGGGGAAGCCATACTTGCTGAGCAGTTCCCGAATTTCCATCTCGACGAGGTCGAGCAGTTCGGGGTCATCGACGAGGTCGCACTTGTTCAGGAAGACCACGAGGGCTGGCACACCGACCTGCTTGGCCAGCAGGATGTGCTCTCGGGTCTGCGGCATCGGGCCGTCAGCGGCACTGACGACGAGGATTGCTCCGTCCATCTGGGCCGCACCGGTGATCATGTTCTTGACGAAGTCGGCGTGGCCGGGGCAGTCAATGTGGGCGTAGTGACGCTTTTCGGTTTCGTATTCAACGTGGCTAACCGCAATCGTCACCGTCTTGGTTTCGTCACGGACCGTACCGCCCTTGGCGATGTCGGCATAACTCTTGGCCTCTGCCAGGTTCTTTGCCGCCTGCACGGCGACAAGGGCACCCGTGAGCGTCGTTTTCCCGTGGTCGATGTGCCCGATCGTGCCGACGTTCACGTGGGGTTTTGTTCGCTCAAACGTATCCTTTGCCATGCTCTTTTCCTCGGCCTTTCCTCGTTAATAGTGGGGCAGGCACCGTGGCCTGCTCGTGGTCAAAATCTTCAGTCGTCATTTCCTCCGGAACCTTCCGGCCCCGGATTGTATCGTGAAATCGTTCCCAGCGGGACGCCCGAGCCACCGGAAATCCCCGGGGTATCGGGAAGAGCTGCTGATGGGACTTGAACCCATGACCTCGTCCTTACCAAGGACGCGCTCTACCAACTGAGCTACAGCAGCGGATTATGCCAATTTTCTAGTCAGTTAATGAAGGGGTGCTCCAAATATTGCGGCAAAAAGGGGCGGAAAGCGGGTGAAGGGAATCGAACCCTCGTCTTTAGCTTGGAAGGCTATTGCTCTACCATTGAGCTACACCCGCGGTCAGAGCCTGTTTTGGTGTCCCGAGGTTTCGTCACCCTCGGTCAGATCGTCTGCGGTGGGACAAGTGGGGAGTGCAGGATTCGAACCTGCGAAGGCAGTGCCATCAGATTTACAGTCTGACCCCTTTGACCGCTCGGGAAACTCCCCATTCGCATTGTCTTTTGTCGCGGTGCCCAAAGGCACCTCCACCGCGACGGCTCCGGTGGCCGGCCCGTCCGCATGACGAGGGGTTCCGAGGAAGTCCCGTCGCCGCTTGCTCCTCCTCAATAAAAAGTCTCGTGTGAAATAGTCTCGCGTGGTTTTGGTTCGTGTTTCTGCCGTCTTGTCGGGTGGGGGCTGCCGCTGGCAGATTTGCCCGCACGACGGACGTCCGCATGATGACGCTCAAAAATGGCCTGATTGAGTTTCCTCGCTCAGGACACCAGTTGGCACTTCCTTATATATAGATGAGTATGGGCTATAAACCGCGACGAAATGGTACGGGGGTTAATAAAGGATGCTCTGCGATTCATTTTTGTTCGCCACGGCCTTTGGGGAGCCGTGTCGAAACCAAGGCTGACGTGCTCTCATTGCTGAGGAGCCCGTCGGCGACCTCGCCGGATCGGGGGGCCGGCAAGCGTCCTGCCTACCGACAGCCGTCACGGCAAAATCCCATTGGGCGTCCGCAACCGCCTGGCCTTCCGTCCGGCTGCGTCGTGAGCTAGCGGCGGGAGTTGAACCCGCAACCTGCTGATTACAAATCAGCTGCTCTGCCAATTGAGCTACGCTAGCGGAACTTTCCGGACCGCGAATCGACCAAGTCTACGGATTCGCCTGCCCCGTGCAAGACGGCCTCCCCCCTGAAAGGGCGTGGTGGCCTGAAGGCCAGTTGGTCGCTGATGCTAGTCCGGAATTTTTTGGAACCCCCCTCCGGGCTGCTTTTTGGGGCGGAGGCGTGGTGCCGCGGCGAGAGAAAAGGCAAAGAGTTCCTCACCGGTGACGGTAGAGATGTCGTGATGAATGCTCACCAGATCAACATCGGCGGCCTCTTCGACGATCTGCCGGAGCCGCTGGCGGTTGAGAAGTATGGTACCGTTTTAATTCCCCGTGCCGGCGGTGTCGGACATCCAGTGAAGAGCCCGGGAGGGTGAGAATTTGGGTGGGCGCGCCCACTCTTCGTTTCAGGAATAGCGATGAGTGACTCTCAGCATGAATCGGCCAGCCCGGCACTTCGGGAAGT